>NC_000964.3:477500-637500 GCF_000009045.1 Bacillus subtilis subsp. subtilis str. 168
CTAGATTTTTATCCAGTGACATCGTCCCGACGTTAAAAGACCGTCTGGAAGGCATGGAAGTAAAACCGTATGCCCAATATGTCAGCCAAATTAAAAAACGCGGCATTAAATCTCATAAAGGATATGTCAATGACGCGAAGGTGTCAGACCACCACGCGATTATCCCGACCGAAGAGCCGCTCGTTCTCAGCAGTCTGAGTGATAAAGAACGAAAGCTGTATGACCTGATTGCGAAACGTTTCCTGGCTGTATTAATGCCTGCATTCGAATATGAGGAAACAAAGGTCATCGCAGAAATCGGCGGAGAAACCTTTACGGCGAAAGGCAAAACCGTGCAGTCGCAAGGGTGGAAAGCCGTTTATGATATGGCGGAAGAGGATGATGAGCAGGAGGATGACAGAGATCAGACACTTCCTGCGCTTCAAAAAGGCGACACACTTGCCGTCCGCACGTTAACGGAAACAAGCGGCCAAACGAAGCCGCCTGCCCGCTTTAATGAAGGGACCTTGCTGTCAGCGATGGAAAACCCAAGCGCGTTTATGCAGGGAGAAGAAAAAGGCCTCGTCAAAACGCTTGGAGAAACAGGCGGCCTCGGCACGGTGGCAACGCGTGCCGACATTATTGAAAAACTGTTCAACAGCTTTTTAATCGAGAAAAAAGGCCAAGATATTTTTATCACATCTAAAGGAAAACAGCTCCTGCAGCTTGTTCCGGAGGATCTGAAATCACCGGCCTTAACAGCAGAATGGGAGCAAAAGCTGTCTGCGATCGCGGCCGGCAAATTGAAATCGGCTGTTTTTATTAAAGATATGAAGGCTTACGCTCACCAAACGGTAAAAGAAATCAAAAACAGCAGCCAAACCTTCCGACATGACAACATTACGGGAACGGCATGTCCGGAATGCGGCAAAATGATGCTGAAAGTAAACGGCAAACGCGGGACGATGCTCGTGTGCCAAGATCGTGAATGCGGAAGCAGAAAAACGATTGCCCGAAAAACAAACGCACGCTGCCCAAATTGCCATAAAAGAATGGAGCTTCGCGGCCAAGGCGAGGGCCAAACCTTTGCGTGTGTGTGCGGTCACCGTGAAAAGCTCTCTGTATTTGAAAAACGAAAAAACAAAGACAAAGCGCGTGCTACCAAACGGGACGTATCCTCTTATATGAAAAAACAAAATAAAGATGAGCCGATTAACAACGCGCTGGCAGAACAGCTGAAAAAACTCGGTTTGGATAAATAATAAAAAAACCTGTGCCTATCGCACAGGTTTTTTATTGGACTTAGGTCCTGTTTTCTTAATGTTCAAAAAGGGAAAAAAAAGCTAGCAATCTGCATTTTTTTTCTTTTATAGTAAATGTACTTTGTAACATGGCAGTCATATTTTCGTCTATAACTATTTGTGAGCGTCTGATTTGCTTCAGGCGACAAAGGGGGATTTGCCTGTGAGGCATGTACTAATTGCTGTCATCTTATTCTTCTTATCTATCGGACTTTCCGCAGGGTGTGCTGAAGCTGGAAACAAGACCCAAAATCAGTCGGCGACAGAAGTGAATGCCAGCCCGCTCCAGCCGGCGGAATATTTCATCTATCACAATTTAATGAATGACAAAGGGCTGATCAAAACCGATTTTTCAGACCAGCCTTCTTACTTGTCGGAATCTCTCGGACTGTGGATGGAGTTTCTGCTCAGCAAAAATGACGCACCACATTTCCAGGATCAATATCAGCATCTGACTGATTCATTTCTGATGAGCAATCACTTGGTGACGTGGAAGATTCAAAATGGCCAAGCGAGCGGGACGAATGCGCTGATAGATGATATGAGAATTATGCTGTCTCTTGACCAAGCCGCCGCAAAATGGGGCCGCAGCGACTACGCGCAAACGGCTAGGGATATCGGCACGTCTTTGAAGACATACAATATGAACAACGGGTTTTTTACAGACTTTTACGACTCACAGGCCGCTTCAAAGGATGTGACGCTTTCATACGTCATGCCTGATGCCTTAGCTGTCTTAAAGAAGAATGGAATCATAGACGAAGAAACAGAACAGCGGAATGCCAATGTTCTCTATTCAGCTCCTTTAAAAAATGGCTTTCTGCCGAAGACATACAGCTCGGAGACGAAGGAATACACATATGATAGTGAAATCAACCTGATTGATCAGCTTTACGCTGCTTGGCATTTGCCGGAAGGGGATGAAAAAGCATCTGTTTTAGCGGACTGGATCAAGCAGGAATTTCAGAAAAACGGAAAGCTGTACGGGCGGTATTCGGCATATACGAAGGAGCCTGCCGTCCAATATGAGTCTCCATCCGTATATGCCTTAGCCGTATTGTTTTTGACAAAACAGCATGAAAACAGTTCTGTCATCAAAGCCATATATGATAGAATGAATGACTTTGAAATTCATGATCCGGTGAAATCGTATTATGGAGGCTATATGAGCGGCACTCAGACGCATTCATTTGACAATCTGCTGCCGCTGTTAGCCGAAAGGAAGCTTTTTAATGAAAATATCATTCAGTGAATCACAAAAATTATTTGCTTATTTTTCAGGGCTCATCGCGGCCCTGTCTTTGTTTATTTATTATGTGTCAGCCCAGCAATCAGAAGGTGCTCTGATCCTTTGCATCACATTTGGCGTCATCGCCGCAGGCATCTGGTTCGGCCCGATTTACGCGCTGGCAGTGACCTTAATCGTACTCTTTGTTCTCGGCACCTTAATGATGTTTTTCCAGACTGGACAGACATCGCTCTTTCCGGCTGAGGAAGGGCTGCGAATGCTTGTCGTGTGGGGAATCGCGCTTTTGCTGTTTTCTTTTATTTCTGGAAGAATCCACGATATTACAGCAGAGCTTCGGCGCTCAATGACACGGCTTCAATCCGAAATTAAAAGCTATGTTGCTGTTGACAGAGTGACTGGTTTTGATAACAAGCAAAGGATGAAGCTGGAACTTTCAGAAGAAATCAAGCGGGCGGAGCGCTACGGCAATTCTTTTGTGTTTTTGCTGCTCCATATGCATTATTTCAAAGAGTTTAAGTCTTTGTACGGTGAAAAAGAAACGGACCGCCTCTTCCAATATGTCGGTCAGCAAATCAGGACAAGCGTTCGGGAAACGGATAAGAAATTCCGTCCCTCTGACGAGCGTATCGGGATCGTGCTGACGCACACGCCTGCTGAACATATGCCGGCCGTTCTGACTAAGCTGAAGAAACAATTGGATACATATCAGCTGGAAAATGGAAAGTATGTGTCGCTTACGTTCCACGTTTGCTATTTGCCCTACCGCAACGATATCCAAACAGCTGATCAATTTTTAGAAGAACTGGAAAACGAGATGATGATGAATGAACTATAAAGGAATCACATTGCTATGCGTCATGATGCTTCTATTTTCAGCTATTGCGTCTTTTCCCGTTTCTGCGCAAGCGAAAGATCAGGATGCCGGCATTCTCATCATCTACTCAACCTTGGACGGCAAAGAGTCGTCACAAGTCAAAATGCTCGATTTGCTTGCGGGCCACTTTACATCCCATGTGACAGTCAAAAAAGATTCAGACGTTGAAGCGTCGGATTTCAAAGGGAAAGACCATGTGATTTATTACGGCCAAACGAAAAGAAAGCTCAGCCAAAAATTGCTGTCTCTTATCAGCGGCGTGAAAAAACCGGTTGTCGCCATTGGCTATAACGCAGGCCAAATCAGCCAATTTTCTGGGCTTTCATTAGCCCGCAAAGAAAATGTGTTTCAGGTTCACAGCAGGTCAGAAAAGGCCGATGTGTCTCTGGAAAGCGGGCTTAACGTGCTGAGTGTATCAGGCCTGAAAGGAACGGCGCTTTACACCTTCAAAGCGGATGAAGGCACAACGCATTCTTTTATATGGAAAACAAAAAAAGGGAATGTGTACATTGGATTAACAAATTTGTTAAATGACAATTTGATCGTGGCGAAACAGCTCAGAGAAGCTTTCGGAGAGAAGGCGGGGACGACGTTATTGTATTTGCGTCTCGAGGATATCAGCCCGATGTCTGATGAAAAACTGCTGCTTCAAGCCGGTACATACCTGCATAAGCGGCATATTCCTTTTATCCTGGCGGTCATTCCGGTTTACTTGAATCCGGAAACAGGCGACAAAGTGTATTTGTCTAATCAACCGAAGATGGTCAAGGTGCTGAAGAAGCTGCAAAGCATGGGCGGCAGTATCATAGTTCACGGCTATACTCACGCTTATCGCTACAGTGAAACAGGAGAGGGATTTGAATTTTGGGATGCAAAGGCGGATCAGCCGATTACATCCGGAAATGCCGAAGACCCCCCGTCCATTTTGGAGAAAGAACAGGACTTCCCGAACGAACAAGCCTATCACAGCTATCTTGAACCATTTCGGGAAAAGGAAGAAACGTATACAAAACAAAAACTGACGCGTGCCATTGAGGATTTGACATCATCGGGTCTTTACCCGCTGGCGTTTGAAGCGCCGCATTACACGATGTCCGAATATGGCTATCAAATCGCCTCGCAGTATTTTACAAGCATTTTCGGCCAGGTCCAGCTCAGCAGCACAACATGGAAAACATCCGGTGCACCTCCGTTTGTGACTGCTCCTTCGATGCTGCACGGAATGACGCTTTATCCGGAAACGATCGGCTTTGTCGACACATCGAAGCAAAACCCGCTCGGTGAGATGGAGGAGCATATCTCCCAGATGATTGATTTTGAAGGCGGAGTAGCCGGAGGATTTTATCACCCGTACCTTGGGATGAAATATCTGCCTGAGCTGGTTGATCAGATGGAACGCATTCCAGACAGTGAATGGCTTGATTTAAAGAAAACGAAACAAACCGTCAAAACAGACAAAGTGGAAATTCATACAAGCGGTGACGGAACGATTCAGGTGAAAAACGGCGTAAGCCCCATTTACGAGTTTTTCGATCATCACCGGCAAACCCCTCTGGAAAAGGCGTTATGGATTCTCTCCGCTGTTGTGCTCTTATTTGTCATCATGTTTGTCAGTTATACGTTTTACTTGAGAGCCACATTGAAAAAACGAATTTTTAAGGAGAGAAGAAGCCTTGGGTAATACGCTGTTCTTTATCTCGCTAAGTTTAATATGGGTTATGCTTCTCTACCACATGTTCCTCATGCAGGGCGGGTTTCGCCACTATATGACCTTCGAACGGAATATCCCGAAGTGGAGAGAAAATATGAAGGAACTGCCGAAGGTCAGCGTCCTCATCCCGGCGCATAACGAAGAGGTTGTGATTCGGCAGACGCTGAAGGCCATGGTCAACCTTTATTATCCGAAGGACCGGCTGGAGATTATCGTCGTTAATGATAATTCATCAGACCGGACGGGTGATATCGTCAATGAATTTTCCGAGAAATACGATTTCATCAAAATGGTGATTACGAAGCCGCCAAATGCAGGAAAAGGAAAATCCTCTGCACTTAACTCGGGTTTTGCCGAATCGAACGGCGATGTGATCTGTGTGTATGACGCCGACAACACGCCTGAGAAAATGGCCGTGTATTACCTCGTGCTCGGCCTGATGAATGACGAAAAGGCAGGCGCCGTGGTAGGGAAATTCCGCGTCATCAATGCGGCAAAGACGCTGCTGACGAGGTTTATTAATATCGAAACGATCTGTTTTCAGTGGATGGCCCAGGGAGGCAGATGGAAGTGGTTCAAAATCGCCACGATCCCAGGCACCAACTTCGCGATCCGCAGAAGCATTATCGAAAAGCTCGGAGGCTGGGATGACAAAGCGCTCGCTGAGGATACTGAGCTGACCATCCGGGTATATAATCTCGGCTATCACATCCGCTTTTTCCCTGCCGCCATCACGTGGGAGCAGGAACCGGAAACATGGAAGGTATGGTGGCGCCAGCGCACCCGATGGGCGCGCGGCAATCAATATGTCGTGCTCAAATTTTTGGCGCAGTTTTTTAAGCTGAAACGAAAACGGATTATCTTTGATTTGTTTTATTTTTTCTTTACGTACTTCCTGTTTTTCTTTGGCGTGATCATGTCAAATGCGATTTTTGTAGTGAATTTGTTTTATGATTTGCATTTGTCTGTTGGATTTTTGGCAATGATTCTCTGGATTTTGGCGTTTTTCTTATTTATGACAGAGGTCATGATTACGTTGAGCATTGAAAAAACAGAAATGAACAAGCAAAACTTTTTTATCGTATTTCTCATGTACTTCACATACTCGCAGGCATGGATTGTGCTTGTTATCTACTCTTTATTCGTAGAAATCAAGCACCGTTTATTCAAGCAAGAGGTCAAATGGTACAAGACAGAACGATACAATCAACATAAAAGCGGGTGACCTTTTTGAAACAAATAATGATTTTTCTCACAAGCTTCATGCTGCTGGCGATGACTGGACAAACGGCTCTTGCCAAAGACGTACAGGTCAGCGGTTCGCTCCTTGGGAAAAGCAGCCAAGAACAAGCCAAACAGCAGGTGCTGACAAGCGAGCTGATTACACTGTATGGATCAAAAGACAGCGCAGAGCTGACGTATCAGATCCCGGCAGGCGCCTCTTCGGGCAATCAGCAATTGGTAATCGAATACGAGGCATCAAATCTTTTAATTTCTCCATCATCGTTAACGGTTGTCATTGATGATGAACCGGTCAAGACGTTAAAGCTTGATGGTGATTCCAAACGGAAAACAGTGAAGCTGAATCTGAATAAAAGCCAGTCTGCGCAAGGCTATCACAACGTATCGCTGAAATTCTACGGCGTAATGAAAGAGGGCGTGTGCGTCAGACAGGATACATCAGGCAACTGGATCAAAATTTATCCGGACAGCCGGCTGACACTTGCTGACAGCAGTGAAGCGAAGGGAACGTCGCTGGACCATTATCCGTATCCTTTCGCCCAATCTGGAAATACAGCGGAAGAAACAGCTATCGTCATTCCGGATAACCCAAGTTCAGCAGAAATAGAAGCTGCTGTTAAAACAGAAGGCTATTTGAAAACGGTGGACAGCAGTGTCAGTATTGCGTATGTCACGGAATCTGAACTGAAAAAAATCGATAAGCCGACGATTGTTATCGGCGTGGACAAGCATTGGAACGGCAAAGTGAAAAAACTGTTGAAACAAGCCGGGCTACAGGCAAAAGGAGAAAACCTTCTGCTTGCGGAGCGGGTGCTGAAAGCAGAGGGCAAACAGCAGCCGGTTCTGTTTGCGCAAGCGGCGTCCGAGGACGCGCTCACAAAAAAAATCAGCGTGATGACAGATCAGACATATACAGGCCAGCTCAGCGGCGATACACTTTCAATCAGCAAGCTTCAGCAGACTGAAAAAAAAGAAAGCGATAAGCTGACCCTTGAGAATTTTGGAGCGGGTGATATCACAATTGGAGCCGACAAAACATCTTCAGCACATTATTTTTATCCGGCTTCGGCTGTTTTAGATGAAAACCAATCGGCGAAGCTGTCGCTTAAACTGAAAAAGTCTGAAACGATTCAAGCCTCAACGGCTGAAAACGAGTCAGCCTCTCAGGCTGCAGAACTGAAAGTGATGATCAACGGCCAGCCGCACTCGGTCCGGCTTGATGAATTAGGAAAAGAAGATAAAAACGGATTCTATCATGTCACAGTGAAAGTGGACCCTAAGCTGCTGCAAAAAAACCGCTACATTGATATTCAGTTCGTCACGACCGGTTTAAAGGAAAACAACCCTTGTAACACCACTGATGAAGAAAAGTGGGTTTTTATCGATAAAAACAGTACATTATCATACGCCATCAAAGGCATGTCCCCGTCAGCGGATTTTCAAGAGTGGCCGCTGCCTTACGCCGGAAACCAGGATCAAACAACGTTAATCGTGCTTCCTGACACCGTAAGCCAATCGAAGCTAGAGGAGCTTTCTCTCGTAACAGAATCCTTTGGCAACGAAGCACAGCATTCATATACGGTAAAGAAATCATCTGACGTTACAGCAAATGATGCGAAAGGACGAAACCTCATTTTCATAGGAGGGATCAATCAATTTTCTCTTCTGAAGGAGAAATCATCAGATCTGCTTGTGCCGCAGGAAAAGAACGGCTCGTTTGATGTATCTAGTTTCGAGATGCTGAATGAGACGACAAAACAAGTGGTATTTACCCAAGCATCGGTTTGGGATTCACGCTATACAATGGCTGTCTTTGCACCGTCAAAAGGAGATGGCACGGCTGTCACAAAAGAGATCATCAGTTATCTGAACAGCAACGATGAGTCGGCAACCGTCCTTAATGAAACAAACAGCCAGCAGGTGTTTACAAACCACCAGCAGCTCAAATCGGAAACAAACAGTTCCGATGCAGAACAACCAACACAGGATCATAGCCAGAAATGGATGTATATTGGTGTGCTGGCACTCATTATGGTGGTTGCGGCAGTGTTCATTTGGATTGCCGTAAGACGCAAAAAAAGAAAGACAGATACAGAATAAAACAGAGGCGATTTTAGCCTCTGTTTTTTTATTTTTGGTAAGTAAATTCCATTTGTGGAACCTGTCATTTTATTTTTTTCTCTCAGCCAATAAGCCTCTTTACAACGTGCGGGAACGGGAGTATGATCTCTTTTAGAAAACAAATCGCTTAATCTGAAATCAGAGCGGGGGACCCAATAGAACGGCTTTTTGCCGTTGGGGTGAATCCTTTTTAGGTAGGGCTAACTCTCATATGCCCGAATCCGTCAGCTAACCTCGTAAGCGTTCGTGAGAGGAGATGAATGAAACCTGTGTTCGATGTTATGGCACAGGGGCATCCGTTTGCCTCTGTGTTTTTTGTTGTTCATTTTTGAATGCAAATCGCATACAGAGACATCATAGCAGAAAGGACTATCATCAACATGTGAGAGCAAGACACTGATGGATGTTTTATTGTTTTAATTGAAAAATGAGAAATTAAAAGGGGAAGACATCGATGTATCATTCAATCAAACGTTTTTTGATTGGGAAACCACTAAAATCCCAAGCAGCTGGAGAGCAAAAACTGACGAAATTAAAAGCCTTGGCTATGCTTTCCTCAGATGCGCTGTCATCTGTCGCATATGGGACAGAACAAATTCTAATCATTTTGGCAACAATCAGTGCAGCCGCATTTTGGTACTCCATTCCGATTGCGGTTGGCGTTCTCATCTTGCTGCTCGCACTGATTCTTTCATACAGGCAAATTATTTACGCTTATCCGCAGGGCGGCGGGGCGTATATCGTTTCTAAAGAAAATCTCGGTGAAAAACCGGGATTGATTGCGGGCGGTTCATTGCTTGTTGATTATATTTTAACAGTAGCGGTAAGTATTTCCGCAGGCACGGATGCCATCACGTCAGCCTTTCCTGCATTGCATGATTATCATGTGCCGATCGCTATTTTTCTCGTGTTAGTGATTATGATTTTGAACCTGCGCGGGCTTTCGGAATCAGCATCCATACTTGCCTACCCGGTTTATCTGTTTGTGGTGGCGCTTTTGGTTCTCATTGCAGTCGGGTTGTTTAAACTTATGACAGGACAAATAGACCAGCCAGCCCATCATACATCGCTCGGCACACCTGTAGCCGGCATTACGCTATTTTTGCTGCTTAAGGCTTTTTCCTCCGGATGCTCAGCGTTGACCGGGGTTGAGGCCATTTCTAATGCGATTCCTGCATTCAAAAACCCGCCTGCGCGAAACGCGGCAAGAACGCTTGCGATGATGGGGATTTTGCTGGCGATTCTGTTTTCCGGCATCACGGTTCTCGCGTACGGGTATGGTACGGCGCCGAAACCTGATGAAACAGTGGTTTCACAAATTGCGTCCGAAACCTTTGGGCGGAATGTGTTCTACTATGTCATCCAAGGTGTCACATCGCTTATTTTGGTTCTTGCGGCAAATACGGGATTCTCAGCCTTCCCGCAGCTTGCCTTCAACCTGGCGAGAGACCAGTATATGCCGCGAATGTTTACAGTCAGGGGCGACCGCTTAGGCTTCTCAAATGGGATTATCTTTTTAGGCTTTGCCTCCATTGTTCTCATTATCTTATTCGGGGGACAGACGGAGCACTTAATCCCGTTATATGCTGTGGGCGTATTTATTCCATTTACGCTTTCACAAACCGGCATGTGCATGAAATGGATCAAGCAAAAACCAAAAGGCTGGATCGGAAAAATGCTGATCAACTCCTGCGGCGCTCTGATATCATTTATGGTTCTATCCATTCTGTTTGTGACGAAGTTTAATGTCGTATGGCCTGTGTTAATCTTTATGCCTATCGTCGTTTTGCTGTTTTTTGCGATTAAAAATCACTATACTGCGGTTGGTGAACAGCTTCGCATCGTAGACAAAGAGCCGGAAGAAATCAAAGGCACCGTTGTGATTGTGCCTGTGGCCGGTGTCACCACCGTCGTGCAAAAATCGATTCACTATGCGAAATCACTGTCCGATCAGGTGATCGCCGTTCACGTGTCATTTGACAGAGAACAGGAAAAGAAATTCGAAAAACGTTGGGAAGAGCTTAATAACGGAGTGCGTCTCGTGACGCTTCACTCCTCTTACAGAAGCCTTGTCCATCCGTTTGATAAGTTTTTGGAAACAGTTGAGGCAAAAGCGAAGAAGGAGCAGTTTTCCGTTATGGTGCTGTTTCCGCAATTTATAACGAAAAAACGCTGGCACACCATCCTTCACAACCAATCGGCCTTCCTCCTCAGAGTCCGGCTGTTCTGGAAAAAGGACATAATGGTTGCCACACTGCCGTATCATTTTAAAAAGTAAAGCTCTAGGACCAAGGGAATCACCTTGGTCCTTTTTAGCGGGAAAAGGAGGTATGGGGGTGTATACACAAGGTGCTTTTGTGATCGTATTGAACGAAAGTCAGCAAATTCTGCTGGTGAAACGAAAAGATGTCCCTCTATGGGATTTGCCGGGCGGCAGGGTTGATCCCGGGGAATCGGCTGAGGAAGCGGCAGTGCGGGAGATATTGGAAGAAACGGGATACAATGCAGCGCTTTCTGCGAAAATAGGTGTTTACCAAAGGCCAAAGTTTCAAGATGAACAGCATCTGTTTTTCGGAAGCATTACAGGCGGACAAGCAATGGCTGACGGCACAGAGACAGCGGGATTAAAGTGGGTTTCCCCGGGGCGTTTGCCGCTTTTTATGGTGCCGAATCGAAAAAGGCAGATCAATGATTTCAAGAACGGCGCTCAAGATGTAAATGTCACCGTCAAGGATAGCGGGTTGCTCGCGGCGATCGACCTGTTGAAAAGAAGACTGGGCAAGTGATTCAGGTCTCCGGGTTTTAAAGCCTTTCTCCTGTGGTATTGAAAAAAGGAAAAAGGAGGATACGTTATGGCACACAAAACTGCAGGACAAGCAATGACAGAGCTGCTTGAGCAATGGGGAGTTGATCATGTATACGGCATCCCCGGAGACAGTATAAATGAGTTTATCGAAGAATTAAGACACGAAAGAAATCAACTGAAGTTCATTCAAACCCGCCACGAAGAGGTAGCGGCACTGGCAGCCGCGGCTGAAGCAAAACTCACCGGCAAGATCGGAGTCTGTCTGTCAATCGCAGGGCCGGGAGCGGTGCACTTATTAAATGGTTTATATGATGCTAAAGCCGACGGCGCCCCTGTGCTGGCGATTGCAGGACAGGTTTCTTCTGGCGAAGTCGGACGGGACTATTTCCAGGAGATTAAGCTGGAGCAAATGTTTGAGGACGTGGCCGTGTTCAACAGAGAGGTACATAGCGCGGAATCACTTCCGGATCTCTTAAATCAGGCGATCAGGACCGCCTACAGCAAAAAAGGCGTTGCGGTATTGAGCGTGTCAGATGATTTGTTTGCGGAGAAAATCAAACGGGAGCCCGTGTATACTTCACCGGTGTATATTGAAGGGAACCTAGAACCGAAAAAAGAACAGCTCGTCACCTGCGCCCAATATATTAATAACGCTAAGAAACCGATTATCCTGGCAGGGCAGGGAATGAAAAAGGCGAAACGGGAGCTCTTAGAATTTGCGGACAAAGCCGCCGCTCCGATCGTTGTTACACTCCCGGCAAAGGGTGTTGTTCCCGATAAGCACCCACATTTTCTCGGCAACCTCGGTCAGATCGGAACAAAGCCGGCTTACGAGGCAATGGAGGAATGTGATTTATTAATCATGCTCGGAACGTCATTCCCGTACCGTGATTATTTGCCTGATGACACGCCGGCGATACAGCTCGATTCAGACCCGGCAAAAATCGGAAAACGGTATCCGGTGACAGCGGGCCTTGTCTGTGATTCGGCTCTCGGTTTGCGCGAATTGACAGAGTATATTGAACGCAAGGAAGACAGAAGATTCCTGAATGCCTGCACAGAACATATGCAGCATTGGTGGAACGAAATTGAAAAAGATGAGACAGAGGCAACAACACCGCTTAAACCTCAGCAGGTCGTGGCCCGTCTTCAGGAAGCGGCAGCCGATGATGCGGTGCTCTCTGTAGATGTCGGCACTGTGACAGTCTGGATGGCGCGTCATTTCAAAATGAACGCGAATCAGGATTTCATCGTTTCCAGCTGGCTTGCGACAATGGGCTGCGGCCTGCCGGGAGCGATTGCAGCGAGCTTGTCCGAACCGGAACGCCAGGCGATCGCCGTCTGCGGTGACGGGGGATTTTCCATGGTCATGCAGGACCTTCCGACCGCCGTTAAATATAAGCTCCCGATCACAGTCGTTATTTTAAACAACGAAAATCTCGGCATGATTGAGTACGAGCAGCAGGTCAAAGGCAATATCGACTATGTCACAAAACTTCAAAATGTCGACTATGCCGCATTTGCAGAAAGCTGCGGAGCAAAGGGCATCAAAGTGACCAAAGCGGAAGAGCTTGCGCCGGCTTTTCATGAGGCGCTGCACTCTGACCAACCGGTCGTAGTGGATGTCATGATTGGAAACGAACCGCCGCTTCCTGGCAAAATCACCTACGGGCAGGCGAAAGGCTTTAGCAAGTACATGCTGAAAAACTTCTTCGAAAACCAAAAATTTGAAATGCCGTCACTGAAGAAAAGTTTGAAACGGTTATTTTAAAAAAACAGGGGCCCTAAGAGCCCTTGTTTTTTTTTTTTTTTTTGGAAACAAATGTATTTTCAGCATGTTTGAATTCATAAAATGATCGGTATATGTATTAGGAACTGATTTCGCCATACTCGAAACAGACAAAAGGACAAATGCATCTTGTTTCAAAGGAAGATGCATTTGTCCTTGCATGCTTATTCTTATCAAATCTTACAGAACTCTTCTCATAATAGGTTATTTTTCTTTTTTCTTCAGCCCGAAGAAGAAAGGAAAAGCAGAACCGACCAAGAAGGTGCCGAATAAAAACATGCCGCCGATAAACACGTGGAAATTTGTGTGTCCGGCCGTAAACGCCGTGATTAGGGAAATGATACTGAGCACGATCATGGCAATGCCGGGCGCGACTCTCATTTTTCCCTTGGATTTATGGGCAGCAACAGAACATAAAATGCCGATAACAATAGGAACAATCCACAAATAAAACAGAATAAATACTGACATCATCAAAACTCCGATTTTTCTTCTATCATAACAAATTTCTGTCAAAAAGGGTATCAATGAGCTTTTGCGGAAAAATAAAAACCGGCTTTAGAAGCCGGTTTTTTTATCGAAACGTATCTACAATTAAAAACACATTCAAAGCAACGATCAATACAGCAATCAGCCAAGACACCACTGTGATCCATTTGGCGTTGATCAGAGATCCCATGATCCGTTTATTGCTTGTAAACATAATAAGCGGAATGAGGGCAAAGGCGATCCCGAAGGACAGCACGACCTGGCTCAGTACGAGAGCGGTCGTCGGATTAACACCTGACGCGATGATCAAGATCGGCGGAATGATCGTGATAAAACGCCGTACATACAGCGGAATGCGGTAGTTGATAAATCCTTGCATAATCACGTCGCCTGAAAGTGTGCCGACAGACGAACTGGATAGACCGGCAACGAGCAGCCCGATCCCGAACAAAGCCGCAGACATAGGGCTGACAAGATGTCCGAATTGCTGAAATGCGACGTCGAGATCCTCAACAAACAGGCCGTTTTTGAAGAATAATGCGGCAGCCACAATCAGCATACTTGCATTAATAGCCCCTGCAATCAGCATCGCTATTAAAATATCAATAAATTCAAACCTAAAGATTTTTTTCCGTTCTGCATCAGTTTTGCCAACCACCCGCCGCTGTGTAAGGGCAGAGTGTAAATAAATGGCGTGCGGCATAACAGTTGCGCCAAGAATACCCGCTGCAAGAAGCACACTGTCGGTGCCATGAAACGCCGGGACAAAAAGGCCCTTCATCACTGACACGGCATCAGGCTTTGCGAAAAAGGTCTGCAACGCAAAGGCGATCACGACCACAAACAGCATACCGGCAATACCTGCTTCAAGTGAGCGATAACCACGGCGCTGAAGCTCCAATATCGCGAAAGAACCGATCGCCGCAATAATAGACGCTTCAAGCATCGGAATGCCGAACAGCAAATACAGTCCCAGAGCCGCTCCGATAAATTCCGCCAGATCAGTTGCGATAATGACCAACTCGCCCTGAATCCATAATCCGATCGAGACAGGCTTCGGGAATTCTTCACGGGCAACCTCAGGCAGATTTTTGCCTGTCGCAATACCGAGTTTGGCGGATAGGGATTGAATTAAAAGCGCCATGATATTGGAAAATAAGATCACCCATAAGAGCATATATCCGTATTTAGAACCCGCCGAAATATTCGTTGCGAAGTTGCCGGGATCAATATAGGCAATGGCTGCTATAAATGCAGGGCCGAGAAAAGGGAGCAGCCCTCTGAATCCTCTGATTTTCCCGTCAAGCGCATCTTGGACGGCTTTGGAACGGGGAGATTGTGCTGTGATGTCCTTGTTCATCATGTCTCACCTGAATTCTGTTTGTTTTTGCCGTACAACAAAGAGTTTCCTTAAGGCAAATTATTTTATCTACATCATATGACCATCCCGGTTTCTTGTCAACCGAAAATGTTCAAAATACACTTCTGAATTTTTCCCTGTTATGTAACATGATATGTAGGGATTCGTGATAAGGTCCCATATAAAAAGACATCGTTTCATTTCGAAACGATGCCTCCTGTATCTAATGAGTCTAGGCTTCCTTCCGCAGCCCGCGGAATATAAGGCCCAGCAAGAACACGAAGATGGCTGCCCCGATGATGGCCGGGAAAATAGCAAAGCCGGCGAGGCTCGGTCCCCATGTGCCAAGAAGTCCGTGCCCAATCCAAGCGCCGATCAGCCCGGCAATCATAGAGCCGAAAATTCCTCCCGGCAGCCGGTTTCCTACAATGGCGCTCCCAATTAATCCGATAACAATTGCAACAACTAATGAAACCAAAAAGCTAAGCATCATGATCACCTCTCATAAATGATTTACCAATCAATAACCGCTCCTGATCATTTCGAAACACTTGAAAGCATATTCCTTTATGATCCTGTTTTAATCTTTCTCTGCACACTGCCGTCAGCTAAATGAACAATGACCTCAGTGCCTTTATGCGCCGCGATTTCCTTTGCCCGTTCAATCGCTTCTTTCTTTGTATCCTTGATTTCAGACACACGTTTGGCGCCCTCGGCTTTGACTGCCCAGCCTTTTTTATGCTTAATAACATGCTCTGCTTTATTCATGAGCTCGGGGCCGCTGCCGCTGCTTGGATCAGCATCGCGTTCTGTCTCATCATCATGCGTCAGGAAATCATCAATTTCATCTGTAGAGGCGTTTTCCGCCCATTCCTTCGCTTTGCTTGTCGCAATTGGAATCGCGCGCCCTTCCTCATAGCCTTCATCAATCATCGCATTCGCAATGTCTATCGCCTTTTTTCTCACCGGCTTCTCAAGATTTTTTAATGAAGCAGGATAATCCTTCATCGACCAAGGCATGTCTATCACTCCTTTTCCTTTTATAAAAATGGTACCCGCAGGTGAAAAATAAAAACGCATCCGAAAAAATGAAGGTATACTATATAGTAGAAAAAACGGAAGGGAAGTGCGGGTTGGGTGCCAACAGAACGAAAAGAAGACTTACATCAGCAATTAAAAGAGATAGAGAAATGGGAAAAAGATCAGCAAAAAGTCTGGTTTTGGGAAAAGCTCAGCCGTCTCCCGTTTCAACTCCTGGACAAGCTGACACCAGAATTCATCCAGAAAAAGATCGGCAAGCTCTTGGATGAGGTCGGCAGCTTTGTTCAAACAGGCGGACAGTACCTGACATCTGAAAAACAGATTATCAGGATGTTTCAAAAGAAACTGCCGGAGGAGATCTTTGAATCGCTGGAGGACATCCGGAAAGCGCCTCTTCCTGTCATGGATGAAATTGCGGAAGGAATGGGCAAAAACAGAACCAACGCAGCAACCGTTCAAGGCGCGACAACCGGTGTGGGCGGCGTGTTTACGCTGGCGGCAGACATTCCGGCAGTGCTTGGCTTATCACTAAAAACATTACAGGATATCGCAGTCGCATACGGCTATGACCCAAAGGAGAAAAAAGAACGAGTCTTCATTGTGAAATGCCTGCAGCTTACGTCGGCTGATGTTGTCGGCAAAAGATCGATTTTGCAGGAATTAAAACACTACGATCAAGACCGTACATATAAGAATGTCGCTTCTCAAATCCAAGGCTGGCGAGAAGTCGTTTTGGGCTATCGAGACACGTTTGGCTGGAAAAAACTTTTCCAGATAGTGCCGGTTGCCGGAATGGTTTTTGGCGCCGCTGCCAATCGCTCAACATTAAACGACATTACCGAGACAGGCATGATGCTGTACAAAAAGAGGCGCATTCTTGAACGACTGAAAGAAACAGAACGAGAGATGGAATAGCAGAAAGCAGACGGACACCGCGATCCGCCTGCTTTTTTTAGTGGAAACATACCCAATGTGTTTTGTTTGTTTAAAAGAATTGTGAGCGGGAATACAACAACCAACACCAATTAAAGGAGGAATTCAAAATGGCAGACAATAACAAAATGAGCAGAGAAGAAGCAGGTAGAAAAGGCGGAGAAACAACAAGCAAGAACCATGACAAAGAATTCTATCAAGAGATTGGTCAAAAAGGCGGAGAAGCCACTAGCAAAAACCATGACAAAGAATTCTATCAGGAAATCGGCGAAAAAGGCGGAGAAGCCACTAGCAAGAACCATGACAAAGAGTTCTATCAAGAAATCGGTGAAAAAGGCGGAGAAGCCACTAGCGAAAATCATGACAAAGAATTCTATCAAGAAATCGGCCGAAAAGGCGGAGAGGCAACAAGCAAAAATCATGATAAAGAATTCTACCAAGAAATTGGCTCAAAAGGCGGAAACGCCCGCAACAACGACTAATCAAAAGCATAAAGGCAGACAACCTGTAAATAAAAAAGCGATCCGGCACATCAGCTGGATCGCTTTTTTTTGGAATCTTCTCAATTTATGCCGCTATTGAGATACAATAAGTGAAAAAGGGGTTTTCGCTAATGTCCAAGATGCAAAACTTGCTCGCCATCGCAAATGAAGTCAAAGAAAAGCACGCCAATTTTTCAATCTCAGAGGTCAACGACCACTGCGTGCGCCTTGCGGTGTTTACGGGAGAATATGACTGGCACCATCACCCTGACTCAGACGAATTGTTTATTGTTCTTGAAGGGGAGCTGCTGATCGATTTTAAGGACAAAGAAACCGCGGTGCTCAAAGCAAATGACAGCCTGCTGATCCCTAAAGGCACGGTTCACCGCACACGCTCTTACGTCAGAACGGTAAATCTCTGTGTGGAGCATAAACAAGCCGAAACCGTCATCATAGAGGAGCAGCCATGCTAATCAAAAAGATGATATGTGAAGTAGATGCTGCAAACGCTGAAGCATTTGCAAAAGCGCAGTCACAGTGGGAAGCGTTATCGCATATAAGCGGCTTTATCAAACAGGCCGGCGGCTGGCGAAAAACGATAGACGAGCCGCTCACCGCAGAAATCATCAGTGTATGGGAAAACAGAGAAGCCTATGATCATTTTATGGAGAACGAACATGACAGCATATACGAGGAAAACGATCAGAAGGCTGTAATTCTTTCGATAGAGGTGACGGTGTACGAAGAGGATAAACCGTTCGTTCACGATCTGTTACATAACCCCGATATCCGGTACGAACCAAACTGGACGGTTCTGAAGGCATAATCAAAGCCCAAAACATCATGTTTTGGGCTTGTCTCTTTACTCGCGTCCCGGAAGTGTATTATGAACAAAAGGCGGTGCTGGTTTTAACTCCGGTTTTTCTCCAAACGTTTTTGCTTCTTTCACATATTCAAAGGCTTCTCCGTCCGGCGCTTTTTCATTCAGCCAGTTTTGCTCGGCGCTTACTTCGCCTTCAGAGAAATTGATAAGCTGATGTGAGAACTCTTGTTTTTCGAGCGCTTTCGGGAATGTACCCGGCACAACCGGACCTTCCTGTGCTTCTAATTCTTTAATGGCGGCGAGCCATTGGTTCTGGTGCATCGTGTCACGCGCCAGCAGGAAGCTGAGCATATCTTTGACGCCTTTGTCATCCGTCATTTCAAACAGGCGTGCGACCTGCAGACGGCCCTGAGATTCCGCATTCAGGTTGGCGCGGAAGTCTGCCAGCAGGTTTCCGCTTGCTACGATATAACCGCCGCTCCAAGGTACGCCTGTACTGCTTTCCGGCATGGCGCCAAGTCCTGATACAATCGCATGGTGAGGGTTCATGCCGCCTAGGATGGAGCCGATGACCGGATCTTCAGCAGCTTTTTCCTGCTGATCAAGAGGGGCATCCTCAAGAAGTCTGGCAATCATCGTTGCGATCATTTCAACATGCCCGAGCTCCTCAGTTGCCGTATCCATCAGCAAGTCCTTGTATTTTTCATTTCCTCTTGTGTTCCAGCCTTGAAATAAGTACTGCATGGCAACTGAAATTTCTCCGAATTGCCCGCCTAAAATTTCTTGCATTTTTTTAGCGAATAATGGATCTGGACGATCTGGTTTAGCAGGATGCTGCAGCATTTTTGTGTGCTTAAACATGTACCCATCTCCTTTTTCGTTTATCTCTTTTTATATTTCCGATCGATAGAAAGATAAACGAAAAACAGCGTATCGAGATGGGAACTATGAATCTTTTCGCAGCTCCAACAGTTCCCGGATCAGCTCCCGGCCAAAGATGGGCTCATACTGCCGGTAAACAGGGTCAAGACGCTTCATCCATTCTTGTTTCTCTTTATCTGACAGCTCATAAATATGTATAGCAGAATTCTTTTTGATTTCTTCCAGCTGCTCCTTGTTCATTTGTTCGGCATACGTTTCATTCCACTCCGTTGTCTCCTTCATCGCTTCAGTCAAAATGCGTCTTGTTTCTGGTGTTTGCGCCTTCCAGAAGTGTTCATCAGTCATGACAGCGTAGCCGAGATAACCGTGGCTGCTTATTGTCAAATAGTCCTGAACATTATAAAATTTTTTAGAATAGATGTTTGAAATTGTATTTTCTTCGCCATCGACTACATTGTTTTCTAACAGCTGAAAGGTAGAATTGAAGGATTCCTGATGAGGTGTTGCGCCAAGCAGCTTGAACTGATCCTCAATCACATCGCTTTGCATAATGCGCAGATCCTGCCCTTTTAAGTCATCCGGTGTTTTGACCGGCCCTTGATTTGTTGTGATTTGCTTAAAGCCGTTCGTCCAATAGGCCAATCCTTTCAATTGGTTTTTCTTTAGAGAATCAAACAGCTGTGTGCCGATGCTTCCGTTCAGCCCTTTTTTGACGGCGTTGTAATCTGTAAATGCATACGGCAGATCCAGCACTCCCCATTCAGGCGAGAGCATGCCGAGCTTCGATGTGGAGGGGGCGATAAATTGAACATCGCCGTTTTGCAATGCTTCAATTTCTTCAATGTCCGAGTACAGGCTTCCATTCGGAAATACTTCTATTTTTATTTTTCCGCCTGATTTTTCGTTCACCAGATCAGCGAATTTATTGGCGGCCAGCCCTTTTGGCGTATTTTCAGCAACCACGTGGCTGAATTTAAACACGATTTGATCCTGCAGGCCTTCCTGGTCGTCATCATAAACAATCTTTTTATTGCCGGTATGATCATGGAATCCGATAAATAAAGCGGTTGCAATTCCAGCGATCATCAGTGCGAGACATGCAAGCAAACTCTTCATGAAAAGCCCTCCCCTATGTTAAGGATAATGGGGGCTATGACATTCGTAAAGACCTGAAAGGAGAAGCTGATGAACAAAAAGAAGCTCTCAATCCGTTGGAAAATCACGATCTTATCCTATATACTCGTCATTTTCTCCTTTTTGATCGGCGGCATTGTGCTCATCGGCAACATTCAGCATACAGAGGAGCGGGAGCTGAAAAAGCGGCTGATGAATACGGCCCGGACGGTGTCAGAGATGACAGAAGTGAAAGAAGCCTTGGCGCGAAAAAAACAAACAGAAGCGGTTCGCCATGCGGTTGAAGAAATCAGGATGATTAATGAAGCAGACTATATTGTCGTCATGGATATGAATCACATCCGATATACGCATCCTGTCAGCACAAGCATTGGCAAGAAATCAGAAGGTGCAGACGAGGAGGCAGCTTTTGCGGAGCACATTTATTTCTCTGAAGCAAAGGGCGAGATCGGCACGGCGGTTCGCGCTTTTTATCCGGTAAAGGATCAAGACCTGAACCAAATAGGCGTGGTGCTTGTCGGAAAAACGCTGCCGGGGATCGCTGACATCCTGCTTCATTTAAAGCGTGATATCGCCTTCATCGTTGTGCTGACACTCGGCTTTGGCCTTGCTGGTTCCTTTTTGCTGGCCCGCCATATCAAAAAACAAATGTTTCAGCTTGAACCCCATGAGATTGTCCGAATGTATGAAGAACGGACAGCGACGTTTCACTCGATGAATGAAGGGGTGATCGCTATTGACAATCGTCTCGTCATTACGATCTTCAATGAAAAAGCGAAACAGATCTTTGAAGTGCAGGGGGATCTAATCGGCAAGGTGATTTGGGAGGTTCTCAAGGATTCGCGCCTGCCCGAAATCGTGGAGCGGAACAAAGCGGTTTATAATGAAGAAATTCGTGTCAGCGGTAAGGTGATCATGAGCAGCAGAATTCCGATCGTCATGAAGAAAAAAGTGATCGGCGCCGTTGCGATTTTTCAGGACAGAACGGAAGCGGCCAAGATGGCAGAGGAATTGACTGGTGTCAGAAACTTTGTGGAGGCGCTCCGTGTCCAAAACCATGAGCATATGAATAAGCTGCACACGATCGCCGGTCTCATCCAGCTGGGGAAATCTGAAAAAGCCTTGCAGCTTGCATTCCAGGCGTCAACTGAGCAGGAAAATGTGACTGAATTTCTGCACCGCTCGATTCAAAATGACGCTGCGGCAGGCCTTCTATTAAGTAAAATCAGAAGGGGAAGAGAGCTCGGCATTGCTGTTCATATAGATGAAAACAGCAGTCTTCAGCAATTTCCCGAGCATGTTGATCAGCATGATATTGTCGTGCTTTTGGGGAATCTGATTGAAAATGCCTTCGGCTCATTTGAAACCGTTCAATCTGAAGACAAACGAATTGACATTAGTATCGAACAAACAGATGATATCCTTGCTATTTTAATAGAAGATAACGGCTGCGGAATTGAACCGACACATATGCCTCGCCTTTATGACAAAGGTTTTACGGTCAATAAAACTGGCGGCACAGGCTATGGCCTGTATCTAGTGAAACAAATCATAGACAAAGGATCGGGCACGATAGAAGTTGATTCACATGCGGGGCAGGGGACATCTTTTTCTATCGTTTTTCCAATGAAGGGGGAGGAAGCACAGCATGGCTCGTAAAGAATGGAAGGTTCTGCTCATTGAAGACGATCCGATGGTTCAAGAGGTCAATAAGGATTTCATTACAACTGTTAAAGGCGTTACTGTCTGTGCAACGGCAGGAAACGGAGAGGAAGGCATGAAGCTGATTAAAGAAGAACAGCCAGATCTCGTCATTCTCGATGTGTACATGCCGAAAAAAGACGGCATCAAGACCTTGCAGGAGATCAGAAAGCAAAAGCTTGAAGTGGATGTCATTGTCGTCTCCGCTGCAAAAGACAAGGAAACGATCTCACTCATGCTGCAAAACGGGGCGGTTGACTATATCTTAAAGCCGTTTAAGCTTGAGCGAATGAGACAGGCACTCGAAAAGTACAAGCAATATAAACAAAAAATCGAAGCGAATGATACGCTGTCCCAGGAACAGCTCGATGCGATCCTGAATATTCCGCAGCAGGCCGTACAGGATCTGCCGAAAGGGTTGAATCACTTCACGATGAATGAAGTCACTGCTTTTTTGAAACAGCAAACCGCATCCCTTTCTGCTGAAGAGGTTGCCAAGGCGCTCGGCATCGCCAGAGTGACAGCCAGACGATATCTTGATTACTTAGAAAAAACCGGGATCATCAAATTGGACGTTCAATACGGCGGAGTCGGCCGGCCGGTCAACCGCTACGTGTTAAAAGGATAAACCTGAGACCAAAAAGACCAAAATGTCCGTTATGATCATAAACTTCCCCAGACTGTATGAAAACGCTATCATTCTAGTAAGAAAGACACAAAAGGCGAATAGGACAGGGGGATGAAGGATATGAAACTGTTTAAAAATTTAACAGTTCAGGTCATAACCGCGGTCATCATCGGGGTCATTGTCGGGCTGGTCTGGCCGGATGTCGGCAAAGAAATGAAACCGCTTGGTGATACATTTATCAACGCTGTTAAAATGGTGATCGCACCAATCATTTTCTTCACAATCGTTCTCGGGATTGCAAAAATGGGCGATATGAAGAAGGTTGGAAAAGTAGGGGGAAAAGCGTTTATCTATTTCGAGGTTGTCACCACCCTCGCACTCATTATCGGTTTATTTGTCGTCAATATTATGAAGCCGGGTGCGGGTCTTGATTACAGCAAGCTTGAAAAAGGAGATGTATCACAATACACGCAAAATGGCGGTCAGGGAATCGACTGGATTGAATTTATTACACACATTGTTCCGTCCAACATGGTTGATGCCTTCGCAAAAGGGGACATTTTGCAGGTCTTATTCTTTTCTATTCTTTTCGGAGTGGGTCTTGCGGCATTAGGCGAAAAAGGAAAAAGCGTCATTGATTTCTTCGACAAGGTTTCTCACGTTTTTTTCAAAATTATCGGCTACATTATGCGTGCCGCGCCAATCGGGGCATTCGGGGCGATGGCGTATACAATCGGACACTTCGGGCTCGATTCCATCAAACCGCTGGCAAGCTTAATGATGTCTGTTTATATTACGATGTTCCTGTTCGTATTTGTTGCTTTAAATATCATCTGCAAGCTTTACGGATTCAGCCTGTGGAATTACCTTCGCTTCATTAAGGATGAGCTTTTGATCGTGCTTGGCACAAGCTCTTCCGAATCGGTGCTTCCGCGTATGATGGATAAAATGGAGCGCTACGGCTGTTCCAAATCCGTTGTCGGGCTTGTTATTCCGACGGGCTATTCGTTTAACCTCGACGGCACATCCATCTATTTATCAATGGCGACTGTCTTTTTGGCACAGGTGTTTGGAGTAGACCTCAGCATCGGCCAGCAAATTACGATTATCCTCGTTCTGATGCTGACATCGAAGGGAGCGGCAGGTGTGACGGGAAGCGGATTTATCGTCCTTGCCTCAACGCTGTCAGCGCTGCAGGTCATTCCGCTGGAGGGGCTTGCACTCCTGCTCGGGGTCGACCGTTTCATGAGTGAAGGAAGAGCCATTGTGAACCTGATCGGAAACGGAATCGCCACGATCATTGTTGCCAAAAGCGAAAATGAATTTGATGAAGCAAAAAGCATAGAGGCTGTTGAAGGCATGAAAAAAATGAAAACAGCAGTCTGAAAAAAGAACGGCCCATCCATGGGCCGTTTTTTTAATTGTTTAAGAATTATTAAGGTAAGGACAGAGACCTCAGCATTTTTTTGTTATATAATTTACAAATGGATACTATATTGAATGAAGGACGTTTGTCCTAACAGGAGTGTATAAATGGCCGCTTTAGTT
Organism: Bacillus subtilis subsp. subtilis str. 168; assembly: GCF_000009045.1. Taxonomy (GTDB): domain Bacteria; phylum Bacillota; class Bacilli; order Bacillales; family Bacillaceae; genus Bacillus; species Bacillus subtilis. The sequence goes on from NC_000964.3 coordinate 501,594, forward strand.
AAATTTTTTCAGCACCCGGGAGTAAGGCGTTTCTCCATCTTTGTCGTGTTAACTGGTGTGTTATATCTATTTAAGAGCATGATCAACTTAATATTGCTTACCTTCATTTTCACATTTCTAATGGATCGTTTGGAGCTTGTCGTGCGGCAGTTTGTAAGCCAGTTCTTCCGCGTGAGCCAGCGGGTTGTCATTACGTTTCTTTACATGTTGCTGGCTGTGCTGCTTACAGTCGGGGGCTTTGTGTTTTATCCGGTCGTCGCGGCGCAGATCCAGCAGCTGGTAAAGCAGATTAAACATATTGCGTATCATCCTGACAGCATCCCTTTCTTTGATGAGATCACCAGTGTCTTCGGAGATATTAACATCAGTTCATATGTCAAAGAGGGCTTCAATGTAGTGTATACGTATCTGGCCGATATCAGCACATTCGGCTTGCAGGTCGTGATGGCGCTCATTCTTAGCATGTTTTTCTTATTTGAGAAAAAACGGCTTTCTGAATTCATGGCGAAATTTAAAACGAGCAAACTTAGGGTCTTTTATGAGGAGATTGCTTTTTTCGGAAGCAAATTTGCAAGAACGTTCGGCAAGGTGCTCGAGGCTCAATTTATCATTGCGCTCGTCAACTGTATTCTGACGTTTATCGCGCTTTGGATTATGCATTTTCCGCAGCTGTTTGGGCTTTCGATTATGGTGTTCTTCCTTGGATTGATCCCTGTAGCAGGCGTCGTCATTTCCCTGATTCCGCTCAGCATTATCGCCTACAGCACTGGCGGTGGAATGTATGTGCTCTACATTGTCCTTGTCATATTCGCCATTCATGCGATCGAAACCTATTTCTTAAATCCGAAGCTGATGTCGGCGAAAACAGAGCTGCCAATCTTTTTCACCTTCACAGTACTCATTTTCTCTGAACACTTCTTCGGCATTTGGGGTTTAATTATCGGGATTCCGATCTTTGTGTTTCTCCTTGATATTCTGGATGTCACCAACAAGGAAGATAGGTCTAAAGGACCCCGAGAGAATAGCGATAAAAAGTAGTTTAAAATCGAATAATGAGTGTGCCTCGATCTGCCGGCCTGCCTGTTCAGGGCATGGAATTAAGACTCGGAATCGGAGCTTGGCATTGCCTTGCACAGTGGTGAACACAACAGGTGACAATGCTTGTCATCAGTACGGAAACTGAAAAGAACAAACAGTCGGAGCAAACGCTCATCATCGGTTTAACCAAACATTTGGAAGCAACAAATGCTATAATACAAACAGTGCCTAATGTTGGGCACTGTTTATTTTTTGTCGAAAAAGGAGGAAGGCTTTATGGCTGAGCCGATTTTACATATTGAAGGCCTCGATAAAAAAATTGGGTCTAAACAGATTTTAAAACAGATCAGCATGGACGTCATGGAGGGTGAAATCATCGGCCTTCTCGGTCCGAATGGTTCCGGAAAAACAACACTCATCCGTATCATCGTCGGGCTGTTGAAACAAAACAGCGGAAGCGTGACAATCAGCGGATTCCAGCATGATACAGAGTTTGAAAAAGCGATGGAAGCGGTTGGAGCGATTGTTGAGAACCCTGAGTTCTATCCGTACCTGACAGGCTGGGAAAACCTCAAGCACTTTGCGAATATGCACAAAAAAATAGCGGATGAACGGCTTGATGAAGTGGTGGAACGTGTCGGGCTGACGTCAGCGATTCATGATAAGGTGAAAACCTATTCCCTTGGGATGCGCCAGCGTCTGGGAATCGCCCAGGCAATTCTTCACCGGCCGAAGCTTCTCATTCTAGATGAACCGACAAACGGCCTCGATCCTGCGGGGATGAAGGATTTTCGGGATCATATTAAGGAACTCGCAGAAATGGAAGGAACAGCTGTCCTGTTCGCCACTCATTTATTGCGCGAGGTTGAAGACTTGTGCGACCGTGTCATCATCATTCAAAAAGGTGAGATCAAAGCGGAAGTCAGCTTACAAGGAACCGATCAAACCACAGAAAAAGCGATTATAGAAGTGCAGCCGCAAGAAAAAGCGCTCAATTGGCTGACAGGCAATCAATATCAAGCTGAGAGCCAAGACGGGACGATTGTAGTTGAGGTGGCAAAAGAAAACATACCGGAGCTGAACCGATCACTTGTCGGACAAGATCTGAATGTATTTTCCATTACGCCTTACACGCAGTCACTGGAAGACGAATTTATAAAAGCGACAACAGCTCATCAAGAGGAGGGAGAAGAGCTTGTCTAAATTAATTTGGAATGAACATATGAAACTTTTTAATCGGAAGGTCACTTTGGTTTCTCTTATCCTGATGGCTGTCTTTCAATTCTTCATGGCATTGATCATTAAACGGATTGTCATCAGTGCCGGAACAGATGAAAACTTCATCGGCTATTTATCGTATACACCGAGCCTGAACATTTTGCTGCAGGCTTTAACGATCGTAATTGCAGCAACAATTGTTTCGATGGAATTTGATAAAAAGACGATCAAATTTTTGCTCATTCGTCCGGTTAAACGCCAAAAGGTCTTTTGGTCAAAATTAATCACAGTCGTGATGGTCAGCTTCTATTTGTATTTGGCATACTACATTCTGGCATTATTATTCGGTCTCTTGTTTTTTGGCACATCGGTGACTGCGGAATCAAAGACATTGCTGGTCAACACCTTGGCGCTGATCGGGTCAAACTGGCTTGAAGCTGTAATGATGGGATTATTCGGGCTGCTTTGTTCTTCGCTGTTCCGCAATAGCGCGGTAGCAGTTGTTGTTTCTTTTGTCGTTTTATACGGAGCGAGTACACTTGTTCAGCTCATGAAGTTGTTTGAAAACAAGTGGGGCAGCTTTTTGCTTTTTGCGAACACTGACTTTACGCAATACAGAAGCGGAGAGACAGCGTTGTTTTCAGGCATGACGCCATTGTTTTCAATTGGAATTCTCATCATACATGCCATATTCTTCATCGTTGTTGGCTGGTGGTGCTTCTGTAAACGGGATGTTCGGGTCTAAAGGCAAGGAATGACATTTTTGTGAAAAAGCTCACGTAAATCAATATCATTTGATATTTTGGTTTATACTAAAGGTACTGACGGAGGTGTCTCGATTGAGGAACTTTATTACCGCTTTACCGATCGTATTGCTGCTTGGATTCTCATTTGTGTCATTCATGTTTCAGTTTGAACATCTTGTTTATTTCAGGCTCGCGCTTGGGTTGTTTTCTCTCGTGGGACTGTACATGATATATAAAATGAAGACGGGCATCCGCTATTTTATCATCTATCTGTATGCCAGCTGGATTGTGTTGGCCGCAGTGACCGCTTTTGAAGAGCCGATTTTCTCAAGCTTTTTCTTTGGCGGCCTGGTGATGACGATGGGTTACCTGACATATATGCTGATTTATCTCGGCATGAAACAAGACCGGGATGCAAATCCTGTGTAATCGCGCTGTTCCCTTGGGGAACGGCGTGTTTTTCTATACTGGGCAAAAGGTTAACAGTTGCGGAAAAATGGCAGGAAATCTATAATACATATTAAATTTATCGGAATTAAAACTGGGGGGCTGCCGGATGTCATTATTTATACAAAACGATCAACAGCGGCAATGGATGGAGAAAATCGGACGGATTGCGGATGAATTTCAGCAAACAGCTGCTGAAGATGACGAACAGGGACGTTTTCCTGCAGAGAAAATACAAAAACTGCGTGATGCTGGGTATACAGCATTAACATTGCCGGCATCTCATGGCGGAGGGGGCATTTCTGTTTACGATATGCTCTTGTTTCAAGAACGGCTTGCACGGGGAGATGCTCCGACGGCTCTTAGCATCGGCTGGCATTTGAGCGTGATCGGGGAGCTTGGAGAAGGCAACAGCTGGGATGAAGACGTATTTGCATTTGTTGCCAAGGAAGTCCAAAACGGAGCCGTCATTAACAGGGCGGCGACTGAAGCGAAAACCGGAAGCCCGACAAGAGGAGGGCGTCCCGGTACACACGCCGTCAAAAAGGATGGCAAATGGGCAGTGAACGGGAGAAAAACCTTTACGACGATGTCACAAGCTCTGGATTATTTTTTAGTAACCGCATGGATTGAGGACAAACAAACAACAGGCGTGTTTCTCATTCATAAAGATGATCCCGGCTTGTCGATTGAAGAAACGTGGGATATGATGGCGATGCGGGCGACTGGGAGCCATGACCTTGTACTGAACGAAGTAATGCTTGATGAGAATAAGCTGGTGGAACTGCTTCAAGGGCCTCGTGGAGCTAAGCCGAATGGCTGGCTGCTTCACATTCCTGCGATTTATCTTGGTGTGGCTCAAGCTGCTCGTGACTATGCAGTGCAATTTGCATCTGAGTATTCTCCAAACAGCTTGAATGGACCGATCAAGAATGTCCCGGCCGTACAGCAAAGAACAGGCGAAATGGAGCTTGAACTGCTCAATGCCAGACACTTTCTTTTCCATATCGCTCAATTGTATGACGATCCGGTGCGGCGTCCACACTTGACCAGCGAGCTCGGTGCGGCGAAACATATCGTCACAAACGCTGCGCTGTCTGTTGTTGATAAAGCGATGAGAATTGTCGGGGCCAAAAGCCTGGAACGAACCAACCCGCTTCAGCGCTATTACCGTGATGTGCGCGCCGGTCTTCACAACCCGCCGATGGATGACGCCGTGATACACAAGCTGGCAGCTGAAGCGTTTGAGTCATAAAAAAAAGAGCCTTACCGGCTCTTTTTATGTATTGTTTTGCTCTTGCAGATTTTTTTGATGCTTGCGGTCGATCCTGTCATAAATAACGTTCATCAGCTTTGGATTGCCCATAATCGCCTCTTTGTTTTCCTGGATCAGCTGTTGGTAAGTTTTCACTTTACGCTTCGGCATGCTCCGGCGCCCTCCTGACATGTTTGTATTCACTTTCTAACTCCGTCAGCGACAATTCATACAGATGACGCTTTGACTTTTTGTATATACCATTCTGTATTAACAGATGAATGAGCTGTTTTTTTCTGATTTCTGCAGACTGAGGTGTCATTGTGTCACCAACCTCCAATCAAACGATATTGATAATCATTATCAATTAACTTCAGTATACAATGTCCGCAATAGCCTGTAAAGATGAAAAGAGTCCTATTCTTGGCCAATTTACAAACATTCAACAAATCGACAAAAAGTTTCCCGGGCAATAATTTGCTGTCGAAATATTCCGCTTCATTGAACGCACCCTGCTATTTTTCATGTTTTGAACCATACTATGTAATAGAATGGAGGCTGGTATTCAATGGAGCGGACAGAAAATCTGAAAAAGGGAGAAAAAGGGGCGCTCCTCAATATTTTTGCATATGTCATCCTTGCTGTTGTAAAGCTAGTTATCGGGATTCTATATCATTCTGAAGCGCTGAGAGCAGACGGGTTAAATAATGGAACAGATATTGTTGCGTCAGTAGCAGTGCTGATAGGATTGCGGATTTCTCAAAGACCGGCTGACAGCGATCATCCATACGGCCATTATCGGGCTGAAACAATTTCGTCTCTTGTTGCGTCTTTTATTATGATGGCAGTCGGCATTGAAGTGTTAATCGGCGGAGGAAAAGCGATTGCGGGCGGCACAACGGAAACGCCAAATCTTATCGCGGCATGGACGGCGTTAGGCAGTGCTGTGTTTATGTATGGCATCTATTTATATAACAAAAGGCTGGCAGCGTCCATTAAAAGCTCTGCCCTGATGGCAGCGGCAAAGGACAGCAGGTCAGACGCTTTTGTAAGTGCCGGCGCGTTTATCGGTGTTTTTTCGTCCCAGCTGAAGCTGCCGTGGGTTGATCCGGTAACGGCTTTTATCATCGGCATCATCATTTGCAAAACTGCGTGGGATATCTTTAAAGACGCTTCACATTCCTTAACAGACGGCTTCCATTTAAAAGATCTTGAGCCTTACAAACAGACCGTCGGCAGGATCGAAAATGTGCATCGCCTAAAGGATGTGAAAGCGAGGTATTTAGGCAGTACAGTTCATATCGAGATGGTGATTACGGTTGATCCGAAGCTTACAGTAGAAGAAGGCCATGGAGTGGCGGATGAAGTAGAAGACAAAATAAAACATGAACACGATGTCACTCATGTTCATGTTCATGTAGAGCCTGACGACATAAAATAAGGCTGTTTAACGAATTAGCTTATATGTTCAGATAAAAATTCAGTCACTTCTTCAGGCGTTTTGGCATTGGCGCTGTGAAGGTGAGCTGTTTTTTCACCGTTCTTGAAAATAAGCAGGCTGGGAATGCCCATTACTTGGTATTTTTCAGCCAGGTCAGGAAGCTCGTCCTTATTCAGCTCATACCAGTCGTTTTGGTTGTATTCTTCCAAAATATCGCCGATGAACATATTCATGCGTGTGCAGTCTGGGCACCAATCAGCATAAAACTTTACAATGATTTCTTTATCAGATTGAATCAGTTCATTAAATTGTTCGTTTGTTGTGATTTTTTTCATATGTCACATCTCCTTTTCAATGCCATTTTAATATAAAATAAAAAGGAATTACATACAAATGCATTCAACATCAGCATGCCCAAAAATAATTAGATCATTTTCCGGTGAAAATGATAAGATAGTAAAGATGAATTGTAGTGGGGGGAGTATCCATTGAAAACAAGTCTAGGATTAGTGTACGGAGGAAAGTCGGCAGAACATAATGTTTCCCTGCAGACAGCTCTGGCTGTAATCAAAGCGCTAAATACTGAGAAGTTTGATATACATCCGATTTATATAACAGAAAAAGGCGAATGGGTTAGAGGCGCCCGTTTAACTGAACCTGTTTCAAACGTGAAAATGCTTCAATTTGAGCAAGGAGGCAGTGCTTTTTCTCCAGCTGCCCTGAACCAGGAGATGTTTCCGCAGGAAGCGTCACAGCAAAATGAAGCCATCGACGTCGTATTCCCGCTCCTCCACGGACCGAACGGAGAAGACGGTACGATCCAGGGAATGCTCGAGCTGTTGAACATTCCTTATGTCGGCAACGGAGTGCTTGCTTCCTCAGCTGGCATGGATAAAGTTGTCATGAAACATTTATTTGCGCAGGTTGGCCTTGCTCAGGCTAAATACGCAGCTTTCCTTAAGAAAGACTGGACTCGTTCTCCGAAAGAAAGCTGTGAGGAGGTTGAACAGGAATTAGGCTACCCTTGCTTCGTAAAACCGGCGAACCTCGGCTCAAGTGTCGGAATCAGCAAATGCCGAAACCGTGAAGAACTGCAAAAAGCGTTTGAGCTTGCTTTCCAATATGACCGCAAAGTCGTCGTTGAAGAAGGAATTAACGGCCGCGAGATCGAAATCGGCGTTCTTGGAAATGATGATCCTAAATGCTCTGTTGTGGGAGAAATCGCACCGAAGACAGATTTCTACGATTACAAAGCGAAATATGAGGATGGAGATACTGATCTGATGATTCCGGCGATTGTGACTGATGAGGAATACGCAACAATCAGTGATATGGCGATCAAAGCGTTTAAAGCGATCGACGGTTCAGGACTCGTCAGAGCGGACTTTTTCCTGACAGCTGACGGCGAAGTTCTGATCAATGAAGTCAACACAATGCCTGGCTTTACACCTTTCAGCATGTTCCCGTTGCTCTGGAAAGAAGCCGGAGTGGAATATGCTGACCTGATTGAACAGCTTGTGGAGCTTGCAAAAGAACGCCACGCTGAAAAACAATTGATTAAGCATACATTCTAATGAAGAAGGACACTGCCGGTAAAAGGGCAGTGTTTTTTCCCGTATATACAAAAGAAAGAGAGGGACCTTACTTGATTAAGCGAACAGTAAAAAACATTGCCGAAATGGTTAAAGGCACACTAGCAAATCCGCAATATGAACAAACAGTCATTCATGGAGTGGCAACCGATACAAGAAAACTGGAACAACATCAGCTCTTTATTCCGCTGAAAGGGGAACGTTTTGACGGCCACTCTTTTGTGGAGCAGGCCTTTGAAGCTGGTGTAGCGGCTGTTCTTTGGGATCGGTCAGTACCAAATCCGCCCGAGAATCACGCCGTCATTTTAGTGGACGATACCCTTACTGCACTTCAGCAGCTTGCAAAAGCTTATTTGCAGGAGCTTGGCACGCGTGTCATCGGAGTAACCGGAAGCAATGGCAAAACGACAACAAAAGATATGATTCACGCCGTATTGGGGACCCAGTACCGTGTCCACAAAACTGGAGGAAACTTCAATAATCATATCGGTTTGCCGCTGACGGTTTTAGCGATGCCTGAAAATACGGAGATCGCCGTATTGGAGATGGGAATGAGCGCCAAAGGAGAAATTGACCTCTTGAGCCGACTGGCAAACCCGGATGCGGCAGTGATTACGAATATCGGCGAATCGCATATGCAAGACCTCGGCTCTAGAGAGGGCATCGCGGAGGCGAAGCTTGAAATCATAAACGGGCTTAAAGAAGACGGAGTGCTGATTTATATCGGGGACGAACCGCTTCTTCAAAATGCATACAGCTGCCAGACGAAAACGTACGGTACGGGAACGCATAATGATTATCAGCTTCAGGATGTCAGCCAGAGTGAGGAAGGAACCCATTTTACAATCAAAGGGATAGAAAACACGTTTTTTATTCCAATACTCGGCAAGCACAATGTGATGAACGCCATGGCTGCAATTGCTGCAGGGGCTTATTTTGGCATCGCGCCTGAGGATGCGGCAAAAGGACTGAGCGGCCTAAAGGTAACCGGGATGAGGCTTGAACTCATCAAAACAGACAGCGGCCTTTCGATAATCAATGACGCTTATAATGCGAGCCCGACTTCCATGAAAGCTGCAATTCAATTGACAGAAAGCCTTGAAGGCTACGGCAAAAAAATGCTCGTGCTCGGTGATATGCTTGAACTCGGCGATCTTGAAGAAACGTTCCATAAAGAGTGCGGCGCTGTGATCAGCCCTGATAAAATTGACCGCGTCTTTACGTACGGAAAACTGGGAGCTTTTATCGCGGAAGGCGCCCTGAAACACTTTGAGAAAGACCGCGTCAGCCATTACACTGAGAAAAAAGATCTCCTTCAAGCTGTGAAGGAAAACGCATCAAAAGGCGATTTGATTTTATTCAAAGCGTCCAGAGGTATGAAGCTTGAAGAAATCGTTAAAGATTTAATAGAGAGCCCGCTTTCATAAGAAAATATTTTGCGAAAAAACGCATATTGCATCATAAAATAACCTGATATGCAAACACTAATGTATGCCGGCCGAAAATTATGTATATCTGGCCGGCTGCGGCTATGATACAATATATATAGGTTATTTCGCGATACGAACATATTCGTCCGGACTTTTCATCGTGACCCGAAGTTCTCCGCTGGATTCTTGGGAGCGGATGGAGCAGCAGCCGGCATATTCGAGATGCCGATCTGCTTCTCATCTTATTGAAAAACAAATAGTGTAATGGTAAGATAAAACTTAAAGTAATTCGGGCTTTGTATACGGATGGATCCTGTCCTTCTTGTCTAAAGGGCAGTTTTATAAGTGGTAAATCACGACATTACTGAAACAGCAATTAGAAGGAGTTTGAATAATTTGACTATAACGTTTCAAGATTTTAATTTAAGTTCTGATCTCATGAAAGCAATTAATCGTATGGGATTTGAAGAAGCAACACCGATTCAGGCACAAACGATACCGCTCGGACTTTCAAATAAAGACGTCATTGGACAAGCGCAAACAGGTACAGGTAAAACAGCTGCGTTTGGTATACCCCTTGTTGAAAAAATTAACCCCGAGTCTCCTAATATTCAAGCAATCGTAATCGCGCCAACCCGTGAATTAGCCATTCAAGTATCTGAAGAATTGTATAAAATCGGACAAGATAAACGTGCGAAGGTTCTTCCTATTTACGGCGGACAGGATATTGGACGGCAAATCCGGGCGTTAAAGAAGAATCCGAATATTATTGTCGGAACACCTGGACGTCTTCTTGACCACATCAACCGCCGCACCATTCGTTTAAACAATGTAAATACCGTTGTAATGGATGAAGCGGATGAAATGCTGAACATGGGATTCATTGACGATATTGAATCTATCCTTTCAAACGTGCCAAGCGAGCATCAGACACTTCTGTTCTCTGCCACAATGCCTGCGCCGATCAAACGCATTGCAGAGCGCTTCATGACTGAGCCGGAACACGTAAAAGTAAAAGCGAAAGAAATGACGGTTTCTAACATTCAGCAGTTCTATTTGGAAGTGCAAGAACGTAAAAAATTCGATACACTGACTCGCCTTCTTGATATTCAGTCTCCTGAGCTTGCGATCGTATTCGGACGTACAAAACGCCGTGTCGATGAGCTGGCTGAAGCTCTGAACCTTCGCGGATATGCAGCTGAAGGTATTCACGGTGACTTAACGCAGGCGAAACGTATGGTTGCGCTTCGTAAATTTAAAGAAGGCGCAATCGAAGTTCTAGTCGCAACTGATGTTGCCGCTCGCGGACTTGATATCTCAGGTGTTACACACGTATACAACTTCGACGTGCCTCAAGATCCTGAAAGCTACGTTCACCGTATCGGAAGAACGGGCCGTGCAGGAAAAACAGGTATGGCGATGACGTTCATTACACCGCGTGAGAAAAGCATGCTTCGCGCAATTGAACAAACAACAAAACGCAAAATGGACCGCATGAAGGAGCCTACACTTGATGAAGCGTTAGAAGGTCAGCAACAGGTTACTGTTGAACGTCTTCGCACAACAATCAGTGAAAACAACCTGAACTTCTACATGACAGCGGCAGCTGAGCTGCTTGAAGATCATGATGCAGTAACAGTGGTTGCGGCGGCTATCAAAATGGCTACAAAAGAGCCAGACGACACACCGGTTCGCTTAACAGACGAAGCGCCGATGGTCAGCAAACGCTACAAGAACCAGCGCTCTTCTAAACGCAGAGACGGTCAAGGCGGCGGCTACCGCGGCGGAAAAGGGAAAAGCAACAACCGTTCTTCCTATGACAAAAAGCGTTCAAACGATCGCCGTTCTTCAGGTGACAGACGCCAGAAAAAATCTTACTAATTTGATCGATTCAGAGCCCAAAACATGATGTTTTGGGCTTTTTTATGTTCGTGATTTGTTATTCAGCAAACTTTCAGCTGACGGAAGCCATTTTTCTCTGTATGCTTAAGAATGAAACCTTTCTGTAAAAGAGACGTATAAATAACGACGAAAAAAAGGGAGGTAGGTATTTTTGAGAGAGCAGCCAAAAAACCAAATCAGTCCAGACGGATTAAAGGTTTGGCGACTTCAAGAGATCATCATATCCGCTGTTTGCTTGCTTATTGTCATTGCAGTTGCAGTGTTAAGCTATTATTTTCATTGGCCGTACTGGATCAGCGGCGTGCTCGGCGCTGTTTGGCTGCTGGGATCGATTGTGACGGTCTTTATCATTCCGAAGGTCCGTCATAAGGTGTGGCGATATGAAGTCCATGAACATGAAATAGATATTCAGTCAGGTATTTTTGTGGTGACACGTGTGATTGTTCCGATGGTCAGAGTTCAGCACGTCGATACGTCACAAGGGCCATTATTAAAAAAATACAACCTGGCAACGGTGAAAATTTCCACAGCCGCGACCGTTCATTCGATCCCCGCTTTAGAGATGGAGGAAGCGGATCGGCTAAGAGACTCCATTTCCCGTCTGGCGAGGGTGACTGACGATGATGTCTGAACCGAAACGCCTGCACCCGGTGGCAGTCATTTTGAATTTATGCCATACCATTATTCAAACGATAAAAAATATCATTCTGCCATTCTTTTTTGTGTATATTGTCAATTCAAACCATACTGTCCGTTTTTACGGAGCCATTGCGCTCGGTGTGCTGTTCATCTGGCTTGTAGCGGCAAGCATTATCAAATGGAGAAGGTTTACCTATCGAATTGAAGATGATGAATTTAGAATTGAAGAAGGCTTATTTGTTACGAAAAAACGATACATATCGATTGATCGGATTCAAACAATGAATACGAGCGCGGGCCTTGTCCAGCAAATCTTTAAGCTTGTGAAGCTGCAAATTGAAACAGCAGGCGGAGGCAAGGAGGCAGAAGCCGTTCTTTCTGCTATTTCTGTTGAAGAAGCGGAACGCATCAAAGAAGCTGTCTTTAAGAAAAAAGCGCAAAGACGAGAAAATGAACTTGATGAAGAACGGCTTGAAGCTGAAGAGGAGTTGGATCCGTCCGTTGAGGTGCAAGAGCACTATCGCATGAACGCGAAAGAATTGCTCATGGCCGCTTCTACCTCCGGCGGAATCGGAGTCATTATCTCCGCTGTATTTGCACTTATTTCCCAGCTTGATGAAGTGCTGCCGATGGATTGGTTATTCGATAAATTTTCCTTCCTTCAGCACGCCAGCATCGGTATTTATGCGGTACTCATTTTTATCGGTTTATTTATCGCCTGGATTTTCAGCATCGCGGGCATGATGTTTAGATACGCGAACTTTCAAATCATAAAAAAAGAGCAGGAACTGGTGATTTCAAGGGGAATTATTGAAAAACATCAAGTCACGATTCCGCTGCGAAAAATACAAGCCATTAAAATCAAAGAAAATATCATTCGCCAGCTTTTCGGCTTTGTAACGGTGTCCATCGTCAGCGCAGGAGGCGGCGACCGGGAAAAAGAAGAAGGCGCTTTGACCATTCTCTTTCCAATGATTCATAAAAAAAAGCTTCCGCACATGCTCCGAACATTTACGCCGGAATACACGCTGGAAGAAAACTGCCGCCGCCTGCCGCGGCGCGCGTTGAAACGCTATTTGTTCCGTTCTGTCATTTTTTCACTCTTTTTGATCATCCCGTTATGTATCTTCTTTCAGCCATGGGGCTATCTGTCAGTGATCCTGCTGCCGATAGAATTGCTCTTCGGCTATCTCGCGTATAAAGAGGCTGCATGGACGATCAACGGGGACCGTCTTCAGCTGACGTCTAGATTTATAGGCAGAACAACCGCCATTGTACTGAAAAAACGAATGCAGGTCTGCAAGTTCAGCCAATCCTATTTCCAAAAGAAAGGCCGCTTGTATACCATTTCTACTTCGGTGAAATCATCGAGCCATATGGAAGAGTTAACGGTGAGGGACGTAGGTGAAGAGGATGCAGCCTTCATTTTAAAGTGGTACTCATATGAAAAAGCGGACGGTTAATACCGCCGCTCCAGCGTGTCGGCAAACCCTCGCATTCGTTGTCAGGACTGCGCTTCGGTGCTCAATGCGAAGTGGATCAACGGCTAAATTCTCAGGCGTCCTGCCTAAACGCCGTCGTCATCACATCCTGTGAAAGTCCGCTCCTATGCTCGTCCTTCCTAGACTTCATGGGTTTTCAATCACGCTGAAAAGATGACAAAATCCTAAAATGAAAACCATTTTAGGATTTTGTCAACAATCTGAAGCGGCGGTTAATACCGCCGCTCTTTTTTTTGCACGCATAAAAACGAAAGAAGAAACCCGCCGCATAGTCCAAACAAATGGGCCATCATGTTAATATTGGAGTTGATAAACGACATGAGAACGGCAAATGCGAGCAGTGTGATGATCATTTTGGAATGCTCCTGCCCAATTAACTCATTGCGAAAAAGAACCATAAACAGGTATACGCCAAATAGCCCGAAAATGGCGCCTGAAGCCCCGACATGCACGTAATCAAGCGGCTCTGTAACATAAGTGCCGATATTGCCGATGATGCCGGAGCCGGCGTATACAAGAAGGAAACGCGCTTTTCCCAGCATGCGTTCCAAAGCCGGGGCAAATAAAAAGATGGACATGGAATTAAACAGCAGATGTGTGAAACCGGCGTGCAGCAAAATCGGTGTGATAAGCCGCCACCATTCACCGTTTGCGACACCTAGATTATAGCCTGTGACGGTATCCCTCCATAACACGACTGAATGGGCAGGAAGTGAAAAAAACAGCCAGAGAACAGCTTGCAAAGCCAATATAAAGGTGACAACGGGGTAAAGCCTGATAAATGTTTGAAAATTTTCAGTCCGTATAAACATTCCGAGCCCCTTTTCTTCATTTTGGTATATCTATAGTAACACGTTTATGAGACAAACCATTTAAATAGTACGTACGCAAAGGAGGTTATCATACATGATTTACGGCATTGGGCTGGACATTACCGAGCTTAAACGGATCGCCTCTATGGCTGGGCGCCAGAAAAGGTTTGCCGAGCGGATTTTGACGCGAAGCGAGCTTGACCAATACTATGAGCTTTCAGAGAAAAGAAAAAACGAATTTCTCGCGGGCAGATTCGCGGCAAAAGAAGCGTTCTCGAAAGCATTTGGCACCGGCATTGGGAGGCAGCTCAGCTTTCAGGACATTGAAATTAGGAAAGACCAAAATGGCAAGCCCTATATCATTTGTACGAAACTGAGCCAGGCCGCCGTTCACGTATCGATCACTCATACAAAAGAATACGCTGCCGCGCAGGTTGTGATTGAAAGGTTGTCAAGCTAGTCTGCATATTAGGGAAACCCCACTCATATATTTGATAGTGCATTAAGGGAGACAAGTTGTTTGAGGCTTTTATGGTACGCATCTGTTCTGCCTAAACGTGTACCGAGCGTACCGTTAAAGTCAAACAAGCGATTTCTTCCTTTTACATCAATTGAGAAAAAGGGGTTGAAAAAGGTGAGAAAAAGCTTTGTTTTGCTTTTAACGGGACTGCTTGCTGTTCTTATTCTTTCTGCCTGCGGGCAAAAAACACAGCAAGATATTGTGGCCGGGTTAGATGAAAAGGCGAAAGAATACACCTCGTACAAAGCAAAAGCGAAAATGACCATCGAGACAGGGAGTGAGCCTCAAGTATACAATGTGGAAATCTGGCACAAAAAGCCGTCTCTGTACAGGGTTTATTTAGAAAATCCGAAAAAGGACCAAAACCAAGTCATTTTACGAAATGAAAACGGAGTATTCGTTCTCACGCCGTCTTTAAATAAGAGCTTCAGATTTCAAAGCGATTGGCCGAACAACAGCAGCCAGGTTTATCTGTTTGAATCGCTCGTAAAGGATGTTCAAAACGATTCGGATGCAGTTTTCACAGCGAAAGAAAAGAAATACGTATTTGAAACAAAAACAAACTATCAGCATAACAAAATGCTGCCCACGCAAGAAATCACATTTAACAAAAAAGATATGAGCCCGTCATCTGTCAAAGTGATGGATACTGACCGGAAAGTGATGGTCAAAGTAGAATTCAGCAGCTTTGAATTTAATAAACAATTTGATAAAGAATCATTTGATGAAAAGAAAAATATGACCCTTTCTCAAATGGATGTCGCCACAAGCGCAAAGCCTTCCGATACATTTGCGGTCAAAACGCCGCTGGAACTGCCGCTTGGCGTCAAGCTGCTTGAAGAAAAAGATATATCTACTGAAGACGGGAAGCGCATCATCATGACGTACGGAGGAGAAAAATCATTTACGTTAATTCAGGAAAAAGCCCAGATTGCCAAGGCTTCCTCCTCCGTTACGCTGAACGGCGAACCGGTAAATCTCGGCTACACCATCGGCGCCCTGTCGGATGCATCATTATCATGGACATATGACGGCGTAGATTACCTTCTCTCTTCTAAAGATCTTTCTAAAGAGGAAATGGTGACAGTAGCGAAAAGCATGCAGGGACAATCATCGAAATAACCGCCAAAGGCCAAACATGATTTGGCCTTTTTTTCGTTAGACATCGTTTCCCTTTAGCCTTTAATTTTAGTATGATATGTAAATGATATTGAATAAAAGCTAGGAAGTGTCGTAATGAGCACAAAACCTTTTTACAGAGATACGTGGGCGGAAATTGACTTGTCCGCGATAAAGGAAAATGTCAGCAATATGAAAAAACATATCGGTGAACATGTCCACTTGATGGCAGTTGTGAAAGCAAACGCCTACGGGCATGGTGATGCAGAAACAGCAAAGGCTGCTCTTGACGCAGGTGCTTCATGCTTGGCCGTGGCCATTTTGGATGAAGCGATTTCACTGCGCAAAAAGGGATTGAAGGCGCCTATATTGGTGCTTGGCGCGGTTCCCCCGGAGTATGTGGCAATCGCTGCTGAGTATGACGTGACCTTAACAGGTTATTCTGTTGAATGGCTTCAGGAGGCAGCCCGCCACACGAAAAAAGGTTCTCTTCATTTTCATCTGAAGGTCGATACGGGGATGAACAGACTTGGTGTAAAAACAGAGGAAGAAGTTCAGAACGTGATGGCAATTCTTGACCGCAACCCTCGTTTAAAGTGCAAAGGGGTATTTACCCATTTTGCGACAGCGGATGAAAAAGAAAGAGGCTATTTCTTAATGCAGTTTGAGCGCTTTAAAGAGCTGATTGCTCCGCTGCCGTTAAAGAATCTAATGGTCCACTGCGCGAACAGCGCCGCTGGACTCCGGCTGAAAAAAGGCTTTTTTAATGCAGTCAGATTCGGCATCGGCATGTATGGCCTTCGCCCGTCTGCTGACATGTCGGACGAGATACCGTTTCAGCTGCGTCCGGCATTTACCCTGCATTCGACACTGTCACATGTCAAACTGATCAGAAAAGGCGAGAGCGTCAGCTACGGAGCCGAGTACACAGCGGAAAAAGACACATGGATCGGGACGGTGCCTGTAGGCTATGCGGACGGCTGGCTCCGAAAATTGAAAGGGACCGACATCCTTGTGAAGGGAAAACGCCTGAAAATTGCCGGCCGAATTTGCATGGACCAATTTATGGTGGAGCTGGATCAGGAATATCCGCCGGGCACAAAAGTCACATTAATAGGCCGGCAGGGGGATGAATATATTTCCATGGATGAGATTGCAGGAAGGCTCGAAACCATTAACTATGAGGTGGCCTGTACAATAAGTTCCCGTGTTCCCCGTATGTTTTTGGAAAATGGGAGTATAATGGAAGTAAGAAATCCTTTATTGCAGGTAAATATAAGCAATTAACTTACCTAAATGGAGAATTCATAAAACAGCTTTGCTTGAAGAGTGAATAATGGTATCATTATCACTGGATGGATAAAAGAGTCGTATCCGTAAGTTTGGTGGAGGTGTATGTTTTTTGTCTGAATCCAGCGCAAGAACCGAAATGAAAATCAGCTTGCCCGAAAACCTAGTAGCTGAATTGGATGGTGTAGCGATGCGGGAGAAACGAAGCAGAAACGAACTGATATCACAAGCAGTGAGAGCGTATGTCAGCGAACGAACAACTCGTCACAACCGTGATTTGATGAGACGCGGCTATATGGAAATGGCGAAAATCAACCTGAATATTTCTTCTGAGGCTCACTTTGCGGAGTGCGAGGCTGAAACGACAGTTGAGCGCTTAGTCAGCGGAGGATAATCATTTGATTGTGAAACGCGGCGATGTTTATTTTGCTGATTTATCTCCTGTTGTTGGCTCAGAGCAAGGCGGGGTGCGCCCGGTTTTAGTGATCCAAAATGACATCGGAAATCGCTTCAGCCCAACTGCTATTGTTGCAGCCATAACAGCACAAATACAGAAAGCGAAATTACCAACCCACGTCGAAATCGATGCAAAACGCTACGGTTTTGAAAGAGATTCCGTTATTTTGCTGGAGCAAATTCGGACGATTGACAAGCAAAGGTTAACGGATAAGATTACTCATCTGGATGATGAAATGATGGATAAGGTTGATGAAGCCTTACAAATCAGTTTGGCACTCATTGATTTTTAGACATATTTGCAGGTTGCTCAAATAGAGCAACTTTTTTTGTTTTCAAAAAACATAAACGATATAATAGTGAAATAACGAAAAAATATGTTGTTTTTTATTGGGAGGTAAGCGAATTTGATGTCGAACCAGACTGTATACCAGTTCATTGCCGAAAATCAAAATGAACTGCTCCAACTGTGGACTGACACACTAAAAGAATTAAGCGAGCAAGAATCCTATCAGCTGACTGACCAAGTGTATGAAAATATATCTAAAGAATATATCGACATTCTGCTGCTGTCTGTTAAGGACGAAAATGCTGCTGAAAGCCAAATCAGCGAACTGGCGCTTCGAGCGGTCCAAATCGGACTGTCTATGAAGTTTTTGGCTACTGCACTTGCCGAATTCTGGAAGCGTCTCTACACGAAAATGAATGATAAGAGATTGCCAGATCAAGAGAGCACGGAATTAATCTGGCAGATTGATCGCTTTTTCAGCCCGATTAACACAGAAATTTTTAATCAATACTCAATCTCATGGGAAAAAACAGTATCCCTGCAAAAAATCGCGCTGCAAGAGCTGTCTGCGCCGCTTATCCCGGTGTTTGAAAATATCACTGTGATGCCTCTTGTCGGAACAATTGATACCGAACGCGCGAAACGAATTATGGAAAACCTTCTTAATGGCGTCGTCAAACACCGTTCCCAAGTCGTGCTGATTGACATTACAGGTGTCCCTGTCGTCGATACGATGGTTGCCCATCATATTATTCAGGCATCAGAAGCTGTAAGGCTTGTCGGAGCAAAATGCCTGCTGGCCGGAATCCGTCCGGAAATTGCTCAAACAATCGTCAACCTGGGGATTGATTTATCCCAAGTTATAACTAAGAATACCCTGCAAAAAGGAATTCAAACAGCATTGGAAATGACGGATCGAAAAATCGTTTCATTGGGGGAATAACATTTTGAGACATCCGAAAATCCCGATCTTGAAACTGTATAATTGCTTATTAGTGTCCATTCAGTGGGAACTTGATGACCAGACAGCATTAACTTTTCAAGAAGACTTATTAAATAAAATATACGAAACAGGTGCTAACGGAGTCGTCATTGACCTGACATCTGTGGATATGATTGATTCATTTATCGCGAAAGTGCTGGGGGACGTCATTACAATGTCTAAGTTAATGGGGGCTAAAGTCGTCTTGACCGGCATTCAGCCCGCTGTGGCAGTGACGCTGATTGAACTTGGAATCGCGCTTGAGGAAATCGAAACTGCGCTCGACTTAGAGCAGGGGCTTGAGACATTGAAGCGGGAATTGGGGGAATAGCGAATGAACGACCAATCCTGTGTAAGAATCATGACAGAATGGGATATTGTGGCCGCCAGACAGCTGGGACGAAACGTTGCGAAAGAACTGGGTTTCGGCACGGTAGACCAGGCTAGAATTACAACGGCTATTTCAGAATTAGCCAGGAATATTTATTTATATGCCGGCAAAGGGCAGATTGGAATTGAACAGGTCGCAGACAGAGGAAAAAAAGGCCTGAAAATCATAGCGGAAGACCAAGGGCCGGGAATTCCTGATATCCGAAAAGTCATGGAAGACGGGTTTTCAACGTCTGGAGGACTTGGTGCGGGACTTCCCGGGGTCAAAAGGCTGATGGATGAATTCAGCTTAAATTCCGTAGCGGGGGAAGGAACAGAGATACAAGCCATCAAATGGCTTCGGTAGGAGGTAAGAACGTGGATTTTAGGGAGGTTATTGAGCAGCGGTATCATCAGCTGCTTAGTCGATATATAGCCGAATTAACAGAAACATCTTTATATCAAGCCCAAAAATTCAGCCGAAAAACAATCGAGCACCAAATTCCTCCGGAAGAAATCATCAGCATTCACAGAAAAGTGCTGAAGGAGCTGTATCCAAGTCTCCCGGAAGATGTGTTTCATTCGCTGGATTTTTTAATAGAAGTCATGATTGGCTATGGAATGGCTTATCAGGAGCATCAAACCCTTAGAGGGATACAGCAGGAAATCAAATCAGAAATTGAAATCGCGGCAAATGTCCAGCAGACGCTTCTCGGAACTAAAGTTCCTCAGGAGGAAGCGCTGGATATCGGCGCCATCAGTGTTCCCGCTAAACAGATGAGCGGTGATTACTACCACTTTGTCAAAGACAAGGAATCCATCAATATCGCAATCGCGGACGTGATCGGAAAAGGCATTCCAGCGGCTTTATGCATGTCCATGATTAAATACGCAATGGACTCTTTGCCGGAAACGGGCATACACCCTTCTCAAGTGCTGAAAAATTTGAATCGTGTTGTTGAACAAAACGTTGATGCCAGTATGTTTATTACGATGTTTTATGCGAATTACAATATGGACAAGCATCAATTTACATATGCTTCAGCGGGACATGAACCGGGATTCTATTATTCTCAAAAAGACAACACGTTTTACGATTTAGAGGCCAAAGGACTCGTTCTCGGCATCTCGCAGGACTATGACTACAAACAATTCGATCAGCATCTGGAAAAGGGCGATATGATTGTTTTATTTTCTGACGGCGTCACAGAATGCAGAACGGAAAACGGTTTCTTGGAGCGTCCTGATCTGCAGAAGCTCATTGAGGAACATATGTGTTCCTCTGCGCAGGAAATGGTCAAAAACATTTATGACAGCCTCCTCAAATTGCAGGATTTTCAGCTTCACGATGATTTTACGTTAATTGTTTTGCGGAGAAAGGTTTAACGTCTGTCAGACGAGGGTATAAAGCAACTAGTGATTTGAAGGAAAATTTGAGGTGATACGAATGAATATAAATGTTGATGTGAAGCAAAACGAGAATGATATACAAGTAAACATTGCAGGAGAAATTGATGTATACTCAGCCCCGGTGCTTAGAGAGAAGCTCGTTCCTCTGGCAGAACAAGGAGCTGACTTAAGAATTTGCCTGAAAGATGTCAGCTACATGGACAGTACCGGATTGGGCGTTTTTGTAGGGACCTTTAAAATGGTGAAAAAACAAGGTGGTTCGCTGAAACTTGAAAATCTTTCTGAACGGCTGATCCGACTGTTTGACATTACAGGCTTGAAGGACATCATTGATATTTCTGCAAAGTCAGAAGGTGGAGTGCAATGAAGAATAATGCTGATTACATCGAAATGAAAGTGCCGGCCCAACCTGAATATGTGGGAATTATAAGACTGACGCTGTCAGGGGTCGCAAGCAGAATGGGCTATACGTACGATGAAATTGAAGACTTGAAAATCGCAGTCAGTGAGGCGTGCACAAATGCGGTTCAGCACGCTTACAAAGAAGATAAAAATGGGGAAGTGTCAATACGATTCGGTGTGTTTGAAGACCGTTTAGAGGTTATTGTGGCGGATGAAGGAGACAGCTTTGACTTTGATCAAAAGCAGCAGGATCTAGGGCCGTACACACCTTCGCACACAGTTGATCAATTATCAGAAGGAGGGCTCGGTCTATATTTAATGGAAACGCTCATGGATGAAGTCAGAGTGCAAAACCACTCCGGCGTCACCGTAGCGATGACAAAGTATTTAAATGGGGAGCGAGTTGATCATGACACAACCATCAAAAACTACGAAACTAACTAAAGATGAAGTCGATCGGCTCATAAGCGATTACCAAACAAAGCAAGATGAACAAGCGCAGGAAACGCTTGTGCGGGTGTATACAAATCTGGTTGACATGCTTGCGAAAAAATACTCAAAAGGCAAAAGCTTCCACGAGGATCTCCGCCAGGTCGGCATGATCGGGCTGCTAGGCGCGATTAAGCGATACGATCCTGTTGTCGGCAAATCGTTTGAAGCTTTTGCAATCCCGACAATCATCGGTGAAATTAAACGTTTCCTCAGAGATAAAACATGGAGCGTTCATGTGCCGAGACGAATTAAAGAACTCGGTCCAAGAATCAAAATGGCGGTTGATCAGCTGACCACTGAAACACAAAGATCGCCGAAAGTCGAAGAGATTGCCGAATTCCTCGATGTTTCTGAAGAAGAGGTTCTTGAAACGATGGAAATGGGCAAAAGCTATCAAGCCTTATCCGTTGACCACAGCATTGAAGCGGATTCGGACGGAAGCACTGTCACGATTCTTGATATCGTCGGATCACAGGAGGACGGATATGAGCGGGTCAACCAGCAATTGATGCTGCAAAGCGTGCTTCATGTCCTTTCAGACCGTGAGAAACAAATCATAGACCTTACGTATATTCAAAACAAAAGCCAAAAAGAAACTGGGGACATTCTCGGTATATCTCAAATGCACGTCTCGCGCTTGCAACGCAAAGCTGTGAAGAAGCTCAGAGAGGCCTTGATTGAAGATCCCTCGATGGAGTTAATGTAATGATCCAGGTTGAAGAAAACGAGCATATTCAAACTCTAGTATATCAACTGAATAAAGAAGGGAAATCGATTTGCGGTGACAGTTTTTTTATGAAAGCTGATGATAAGGAGTTAATTTGCGCGGTTGCTGACGGACTGGGAAGTGGATCACTTGCTAACGAATCCTCTGCAGCCATCAAAGACTTAGTGGAAAACTATGCGAGTGAAGACGTAGAAAGCATTATCGAACGCTGTAATCAGGCGATGAAAAACAAAAGAGGCGCTACAGCATCTATCCTGAAAATCAATTTTGAGCAAAGGCAGTTTACGTACTGCTCTGTCGGAAATGTACGGTTTATTCTGCATTCCCCGTCTGGTGAAAGCTTTTATCCTCTGCCGATTTCGGGCTATTTATCAGGCAAGCCGCAAAAATACAAAACGCACACCGCCACCTATGAAAAGGGTTCAAAGTTCATTATACATACAGATGGACTCAACGTACCTGATATCCGCTCCCATTTGAAAAAAGGCCAATCGGTAGAAGAAATATCGAATTCGCTGAAAATGTATACGACATCGAGAAAAGATGACCTGACCTATATTCTCGGACAGCTGTCCTAAAAAACCAGAAAAAGAAGCTGGACATCCGGCTTCTTTTTTTTGCGGTTGACTATTAATAAGTGCGCTTATTATAATTAATAAGTGAACTTATCATTCTGGGAGCTTATGGGATGTGGAATTATGAATACACAGCGATAGCTGATGTGGATGTGGGAAAACCTGGAACTGTTATCAGGAAACAGAAACAATGGATCAATGGGAGACGGGTATTGCATCAGATTCTTTGAAAGGACAATTTCAAAATGGAACGGAAGGAACATTGCTTCTGCAAGGAAAAACAATTCTCTTATGGCTTGAGCATGTGGAGAAACATCGGGCGTTTTCTGTCATGGTCAACATGCCCGCATAGCAATGTAATAATGGAGTTTTTTCACGTGCTTCAAAAGCAAAAAGAAGATTTGTGTATCACATATGGAATTGTATTAGAAGGCGCTGAAGCAAAAAAGTGGGGAGAAATCATTGGGACTGAACTGTCTAAAGACATGCCGACGGCTGTCAGCAGGCTTGTCCATCTTTACGGAGGAGTGATAAAATGAACACAAATTACTGGATCGGCGTTGTGTCAGAGCAACATGTATTAAAAGGCGCTGCCGGCGGTTTTGCACAGCTGTGCCATGGAAAAAAAGCCCCGCTCGCCAAAATGAAAGAGGGAGATTGGCTGATTTATTATTCTCCGAGAGACGCATATCCAGACGGCAAACTGCTGCGAAGCTTTACTGCGATCGGCAAAGTAAAAAGCGGAAACATCTATCCGTATCAAATGGCTCCGAATTTTATTCCATACCGATTAGATATAGACTATTATCCATGCCATAAAATCGGTTTTTACGACATTAAATCAAAGCTTGAATTTGTTCAGGAAACCAAGCATCTTGGCTTTTTATTTCGCAGAGGACACTTTGAAATAAGCAAAAAAGATTTTTTGACAATAGCACAAGCGATGGGAGTTAACATAAGTGGAATGGCACTCTAAATTTAGCGGTCCGAACACAAGCCCGGGCTTTTTATTATGGCAGGCCACGCAAAGTTGGCAGCGGAAAGTAGGAAAAGCATTGGCTGAGTTTGACCTGACCCACGTTCAATTTGTTCTGCTGACCTCGTGCAAGTATATGATTGCTCACGGAGAAACCGTCACGCAAAAAAAACTTGCAAGCTTCAGCCAGACCAATATCATGATGGTTTCGGAGGTTGTGCGGACGCTTGAGAAAAAAGGATTTATCGAAAGAAGCAAAAATCCCCAGGATAAAAGAGAGGTCCTCCTGTCTCTTACAGAAATAGGAGGAGAAAAAGTAACAGCGGCTTTGCCAATTGTTGAGAAGATTGATCAAGCCTTCTTTGCAGCTGCGATGAAAAAAGAGAATTTTCTGAGCGGCTTACAGGAACTATTGAAACATGAGTAAAGATACGGGCAGCGCCAGCTGTCTTTTTTTATGTGTTTTTTTCGGTTTTTGATACACTAGAGAAAGAACGACAAAATTGGAGGCTTTGGTTACATGGAAACGTCAGCCCTTTTAAAACAGCAAATTGCGAAAGAAATAGGTTTATCACAAAAACACGTTGAAAGTGTCATCCGCCTGCTTGAGGACGGCAATACAGTCCCGTTTATTGCCCGGTATCGAAAAGAGCAGACGGGTTCAATGGATGAGGTTCAGATTCAGACGATTTCTGAACGCTGGCAATACATACAAAACCTGAATCAGCGAAAAGAAGAAGTCATCAGGCTGATTGCAGAGCAGGATAAACTGACAGATAATCTAAAACGTAAAATCGAGCAATCGGTGAAGCTTCAGGAAGTGGAAGACCTTTACCGCCCTTATAAACAAAAACGTAAAACAAAGGCGACAGTCGCCAAAAGCAAAGGCCTTGAGCCGCTTGCCGACTATATCCTGACACTTCCCCAAGATGATCATCTGGCAGCAACTGCAGACCAATACATCAGCGAAGAAAAAGAAGTGTTCACACGAGAAGAAGCGATTGAAGGCGCCAAGCACATTATTGCGGAACAAATCTCAGACGAGCCGACCTTCAGAAAGTGGATTCGCCAGGAAACCTTCAAAAGAGGAACCATTAAGTCTGCAGCCGGAAAGTCGGCAGACACCGATGAGAAAAATGTGTATGAAATGTATTACGAGTATGAAGAGCCAATTGCAAAAGTTGTTCCGCATAGGGTGCTGGCAATGAACCGCGGCGAAAAAGAAGACATTTTAAAGGTAGCGATCGAACCGCCTGCGGATCACATTAAGGCGTATTTAGAAAAACAAATCATCAAAAATCGCTCAACATCCGTAAGAGAGATTTTGCAGGAGACAATTGAAGACAGCTATAAAAGGCTGATCCAGCCGGCAATCGAGCGTGAAATCAGGAAAGAGCTCTCAGAAAAAGCTGATGAACAGGCGATTCATATTTTCTCAGAGAACTTGAGAAAGCTTCTTTTGCAGCCGCCGATGAAAGGCAAAACCGTTCTCGGTGTTGACCCAGCCTTTCGAACTGGCTGTAAGCTCGCTGTGTCAGATGAGACCGGAAAAGTCTTGAAAATTGATGTGATCTATCCGCATGCGCCAGTCAACAAAACAAAAGAAGCCCATGAAAAAGTGAAAAAGATTCTTGAGCAGTATCAAGTCGAGATGGTGGCGATCGGAAACGGCACAGCATCCAGAGAAACAGAGCAATTCATCGTCAATGTACTCAGAGACATGCCGCGCAAAATTTATTATGTGATCGTCAATGAAGCGGGAGCAAGCGTCTATTCGGCTTCAGAGCTTGCCAGAGAAGAATTCCCTGACCTTAAGGTTGAAGAGCGCAGTGCCGTATCTATTGCTCGGAGACTTCAAGACCCGCTCGCGGAGCTCGTTAAGATCGATCCGAAGTCTGTTGGTGTCGGACAGTATCAGCATGACGTCAGCCAAAAACGCTTAAATGAATCTCTGCGGTTTGTCGTCGAAACTGTCGTAAACCAGGTTGGAGTAAACGTCAACACAGCCTCCGCCGCGCTGCTTCAATATGTAGCTGGATTATCGAAGTCTGTAGCAGGCAACGTTGTCAAAAAACGTGAGGAAATCGGAAAGTTTTCAAATCGAAAAGAACTGAAGGACATCCCAAGGTTAGGTGCGAAAACCTATGAGCAATGTATCGGTTTCTTAAGAGTGCAGGAAGGGACAGAGCCTTTGGATAGAACAGGCATCCACCCGGAAAGCTATAAAGAAACAAAAGCACTTTTGAAAAAACTCGGACTTTCAACAGAACATATCGGCACGGCGGAATTGAAGGACAAAATCAATCAGCTGGCGCTCTCTGAAACGGCAAAAGAGCTGGGAATCGGCGAAATCACTCTGAAAGACATTTGTGAACAGCTGACAAGGCCGGAACGCGATCCACGCGATAAGGTGCCTAAGCCTTTGCTGAAAACAGACGTCCTTCAGCTGGAAGATTTGAAAGAGGGAATGGAACTGCAGGGCACCGTGCGCAATGTAGTGGACTTCGGAGCGTTTGTTGATATCGGAGTCAAACAAGACGGGCTTGTGCATATCTCAAAATTGAGCAATCAATTCGTCAAGCATCCTCTTGATGTCGTATCTGTCGGCGATATTGTGACAGTTTGGGTTGACGGCGTAGATGTACAAAAAGGCAGAGTATCGCTGTCTATGGTAAAATAAAAGCACTGCTTACGAGCAGTGTTTTTTCCTATAGAAATACCAGCATTGATTCAGCAGTTTAATTTGGTAATTATCTTTTTCAAGGAACGCTTTTTGCATCTGCTTTTTAAGCCAATTTGGCATAGGCTCATTCCTCCTCAGCTTTTATCATAAGAGGGACAGTGATTACCATATTGTATGCGAACGGTGAATTGTCCCGTTCAATGTTTTTTAAGTGAGGTGCACCATGGATAACAAAGAGCTTCAAAAGCTGACAGAGGATATTTCTGAAACATATTTTAAAAAGCCGTTCCGCCATCAGGCGCTTTTTAATGACCGGCTTAAAACCACTGGCGGCAGGTACCTGTTAACCTCCCATAACATTGAATTGAACAGAAAATATTTGATTGAACACGGCAGGGAGGAACTGATTGGCATCATCAAGCACGAGCTCTGCCATTATCATCTTCATCTTGAAGGAAAAGGGTACAAGCACAGAGACAGAGATTTTAGAATGCTATTGCAGCAGGTCAACGCGCCGAGGTTCTGTACACCCCTTAAGAAAAAAGCGGAAAACAAAAAAACTTATATGTATATCTGTACGACCTGCGGCCAACAGTATATAAAGAAGCGCGCCATGAACCCTGACAGATACAGATGCGGAAAATGCCGCGGAAAAATAAAAAGAATTTTTTCGTGAAAAAGGTTGACGAATATGGCAAGCCTATGTTACATTATAAAAGTCGTCACGAGAGATAAATAAAAACATTTACCTCTTGACACTGCAAATCAAGGCTGATATAATAAGTCTTGTCTCATTATTCCACAGTAGCTCAGTGGTAGAGCTATCGGCTGTTAACCGATCGGTCGCAGGTTCGAATCCTGCCTGTGGAGCCATATTGGAGAAGTACTCAAGTGGCTGAAGAGGCGCCCCTGCTAAGGGTGTAGGTCGCGTAAGCGGCGCGAGGGTTCAAATCCCTCCTTCTCCGCCATAAGATTTCGATATAAGTTCTCAACCATCGGCCCGTTGGTCAAGCGGTTAAGACACCGCCCTTTCACGGCGGTAACACGGGTTCGAATCCCGTACGGGTCATTCCATTTCGTTGGGCTATAGCCAAGCGGTAAGGCAACGGACTTTGACTCCGTCATGCGTTGGTTCGAATCCAGCTAGCCCAGCCATTTTTATTTTTGAAATCTAATAGTAAGAGCCATTAGCTCAGTTGGTAGAGCATCTGACTTTTAATCAGAGGGTCGAAGGTTCGAGTCCTTCATGGCTCACCATTTGTCTTTTTGCGGGTGTGGCGGAATTGGCAGACGCGCTAGACTTAGGATCTAGTGTCTTACGACGTGGGGGTTCGAGTCCCTTCACCCGCACTTTATTTACAAAGTGCACGCAAATCTGTTTTACTAGGTTAAGAGCCTACTAAACCAGCACAACACAATTTAATGATCACGCGGTCGTGGCGGAATGGCAGACGCGCTAGGTTGAGGGCCTAGTGGGTGAATAACCCGTGGAGGTTCAAGTCCTCTCGGCCGCATCAATGATACCAAGGGTTTTGACACCCTTGGTATTTTTTTGTGTTTATTTTCAAATGATTTACTGCCCACAAACTGCCCACTTACCTAAAGTAAGTCATCTAATTTATCAGCCATTTCCTTTTGCTTGTTTGGATATAGGTGTCCATAAACATCAATTGTTGTTTTTACAGAACCATGTCCTAAACGCTCTTTAATTGTTATGTAATCTTCTCCTTGGTGTATTAATAGTGCAACGTGTGAATGTCTAAAATCATGTAAACGTATAGGAGTAAGATCGCTATCCTTGCAAAAGTATTTAATTTTCCGACTGAAAATATCTTTTCTTGAAGGTGTATCTTTATATTGAAAGATATAGGTATCATGTGAATGTCTAATACCTAATTCATTAAACAACTCTTCTTGTGCTTCTTTCCAACGTTCTAGTAGCTTAAGCAATTTTTTATTGATGCTAACTCGCCGAATCGAATTTTTAGTTTTTGGAGTAGTAACAACAAATTGACCATCAAGCCAGGTGCACGATTTATGCACATCTATTTCTAATAAGATTTTGTCAATATCTTTCCATTGCAGGGCGAGCATTTCACCACATCTTAGTCCAGTTAAAAAAGCAACAGTGTAAAAGGTTTTAAACAATAATTGATCTTGAGGAATTAAACTAATAAATTTTTTGAATTCTTCTGGTCTCCAAAACTTCATTTTCTTTCTTGTTAAAGGTAATCGTTTAACGTTGTCACACGGATTTCTTTTTAAGATTTCTTCATGTACAGCTGTATCAAAAATTTTGCTTAGACTAGTCATTATATTATTAACCGATTTATTGCTTAGACCTGTTTCCATTAAATGTTTTCTGAAATCAGTTATTTCTCTATGTGTGATTTTTTGTATATCAGATTTCAAAAAGTAATCAGATATATGTTTGTTTATAATGTACTTCTGATTCTGATAATAGTTTGGTTTACTATCTATTTCACAACTTGCTAAATAAATTGAAATTAGAGTCGGAAAGCTTACTGATCTGGACTTTCTTGCTCTTTCTTCTTGAAATTCTCTTCTTAATTTTGCTTCTAATTCTAAAGCCTCTTTTCTGGTTGATGCTACTGGTCTCGTCCTAATTCTTTCTCCAGTAATCGGGTCAAATCCAAAGCTAACGTCAACTTGATATTGACCATTTTCAAGTTTTTTTACAGACATTTTATTTCTCCTTTAACCAAAAGCGCTTATTTCGTGTGAATAGATTCTGTTACTAAATGAGCCAATTTGAGAAAGTTTATAATCAGTAACAAATGATGGTACGTTGAAGTATGCTGCTATTTGTTCTTTGCTAAAACCCTGTATATATGGAAGGGCTTCATTAAGCATTTTATCTGTCAGTATTAATTCTGATGCAAATAGGCTTGCTTGATGCTCAAGTTTATCTTTTAGAACTTTAGAGCAATTCACAACTTTAAAAGTGTTCAATCTTTTATGGAGAAAGTAATGCCCTAATTCATGGGCAATTACAAATTGTTGATGTTGGAGGTTCTCGTTGATATGGATTAAATATTGATCTGTGGCTTTGTCATGTTGTAGTAAACCGTTTGCTTGTCCAAGATCATTTTTGAGTATATAAATTTTTTGGATGTCACAAATTTCATAGACATTATTTGTACCATGTGTCTTAATTACTGATTGCACTTTATGTTTAATTCCTTTGCTTGTATAAATTGTTATCACTCTTTCTTCTTTAATTCGTCAATGAATTTAATTCCGTTTTTTAATGCTTTTTTAACAAGGCGTGCAGTTTCCTCATCAAATTCACCATCATTCATAAAAAGGAGTGTATCTTCATCCTTTAATTCCTGTATGGCTTCATTAATTGTTTTATTGAGTAAATCAGTTTCGTTTTTCTTGCTTACTTCATCCTTTCCTAATAAATAGTCTGTAGATACGTTATATAAGTTGCTCAATTTTAAGAGTGTGTCTGTATCAGGATCTCTGTAATCTCTTTCGTAATTAGACAAGTTATTGTTACCGATATTAAGTTTCTCTGCGGCTTCTTTCTGAGTGTACCCAGCTTTTTGTCGAGCTTCTTTTAATCGTTTGCCTAGGCTCATTTTTATCATCCATTTCACAAAGAGTTGATTTTTATAAAAATAATAACAACATTTTTTGGAGAATTCATTAATTTCACCTATAAGTTAAATAAATAATTCTAAATTCTCCTTTTAGGAGTGTTTGTTTCTTCTTTATGGAGAGTTTAATTATCAATATTTCCATATATGTTCAAAAAAATACACTTTAAGGTGAATTTTGTGTTGACTTACACGAAAAGGAGTTTTATAATAAAGTTAATTCACAAAGAGTTGAGTTAACGAGGAGGTGATATTTTGAAAGGAGAGTTTTTAACTGCGAGAGATATTCAAAAAATTCTTGGAGTTAAACAGGCTAAATCTTATGACATCATTAGAACTTTGAATGCTCAAATGAAAGAAGAAGGATATATGGTCATTCAAGGTAAGGTGAGTAGAGCTAAGTTTGAAGAGTGTTATTGTTACAAAGGCCCAAAATCTCAAACGGGGTGATTTTTATAAACATTGATATAACAAACTCGTTTATGAAAGAAGCTGTCCCTTTAGCTAGACAAATGGAAGGTGATTGGATAGCACGAATGAAAATTGCTCTGAATTCAGTCATTATAAATCATTATTTAAACCTTCCCTTAACAATTGAAAATGTTAATGAATTACTGCGAAAAGGCGTTTCATATCGCAGGATATGTAAGCATTACGGCATTGGAAGAAAAGACATTGAAAAGCTTCGGCAATCATCCGTAGTGTGACGTTATATACCACTATAGGGAGCCGTTAAGAATCCTTTGAAAGGAGGGATGCGATGAAAATAAGAGTGAATGCAACAATCATTACTGATGTTGAAGCTTTAAAGGCTGATAAGGATTTGAATCATTTTAAAGACTATGCCACTTGTGAAACATTCGTTGTTGATGCTGATAATCATTTGAAGGCTAATGAAGAAATATCTGAGTTGTTAAAAGGCTGGGATTGGTGGTGTATCTGGTCAACTCGTCCATTGAGTAAAAAGGATAACCAAGTGTTTACTTTGTATAACGATGATTTGTATAACTTATGTCGATAGGAGTGTTTGTTCCTTGAAAACTACATATAGACAAAAAAAGCGCCTTGACGAATGATCATCAAGAACGCCGGAAAATAAAAACTAGACACTTTTATTATACGGTATTCTTGTTGAAATGTCATGCGTGAGTATTTGAGTGATGAACAGCAATCACTTTAAATGCTGTAGCAGGCTAGAATAAGCGTGCGGAATAGCTGTAGTCAGCTTGATGGCTATAATTAGCCTACTAGGTTGCCATGAGGGCGTAAAGCCGTTAGCAACTGATAAGCGCCAAGATGGATACAGAACCGGAGCGAATCAAAAACATAAAATCGAAATTAATGTTCTTTTGTAAATAAATTATAAAAAAATGAAATGGGGATATGAAAAATGAACTTAAACTTTATTGTACCGGATATCAATATGACTTTTGGAGACATGAAATTCATGGGACTTAACAGAGAAAGGTATGTTTATGATCGTGAAAATAATAAGCGTACTGACGTACTGGAATCTAGGATTTATAACATTGCTAGTGCTGTCCAAGGTGGTCAAATTGAAGTAACTATTCCTGAGTATGCTGGGGCAAAAGAAATTCCTCCTTTTGCAGATATTGAGTTGAAAAATCCAAAAATTAGCGCTATGGCGACTAGTCAAAGGGATTCGACGTATGCCAATGTGATGTGGAAACTTGAAGCTGATGATATTGTTGTTAAAGGTGGCTCTTCTGTGAAACCTGCCGCGGCAACTGGCGGGAATGAAAAGAAATAACATGATGCTCTCATATCGGCAGGCGGGTGATGTATATGAGTGATTTCTTAAACAAAAGATTTTGGAAATACAGGGGCAAACGAATCCGCCCGTACATGAGAAACAACGTAAAGTTAGCAGGCGCAATCATCTTTGTGCCTGTTTTTTTATTGTCTATGTTCCTTTTTTGGAGAGAACAACTCATTCATTTTGATCTATCTCAAGTGATAAAAAATTTTGAATGGAATGTGCCTTTAATCATTAAAAGCGTTTTATGCTCTGTGCTAATTGCTGTTGGAAGCATAGTTGCATCTTACTTTCTTTTGTTTGACAGCTATAAGAAAATCCTTCACAGGCAAAAGATTGCTAAAATGATTTTCTCTAACAAGTTTTACGAAAAAGAAAACGTGAAAGTAAGAAAAATCTTTTCAAATGAAACTGACTCAAAGGAAAAGATCACATACTTTCCTAGAATGTATTACCAGGTCAAAAACAACCACATCTATATTCGTATTGCTATGGACATGAGCCGTTTTCAGAATCGCTTCCTAGACTTAGGAAAGGATTTGGAAAACGGCTTATTTTGTGACTTGGTTGATAAACAAATGGAAGAAGGTTTTGTATGCTTTAAGCTTCTTTACGATGTCAAAAAGAATCGTATTTCCATTGATGATGCAGTAGCTGAGAATGGAGTCCTTCCGTTAATGAAGCATATCTCATGGCAATTTGATAAGTTGCCGCACATGCTTATTGCTGGTGGTACAGGTGGAGGGAAAACATACTTCATGCTAACGATCATTAAGGCATGTGTTGGACTGGGGGCAGATGTAAGAATACTAGACCCTAAAAATGCAGATTTAGCAGACTTGGAAGAAGTACTTCCGAAAAAGGTCTATTCCCAAAAGAACGGTATTCTTATGTGCCTGAGAAAGTCTGTAGATGGCATGATGGAACGAATGGATGAAATGAAGCAAATGTCTAACTATAAGACAGGTGAAAACTATGCTTATTTAGGCTTAAAACCTGTTTTTATCTTCTTTGATGAATATGTGGCATTTATGGATTTGTTAGATATGAAAGAAAGAAACGAAGCCCTTTCTTACATGAAACAGTTGGTCATGTTGGGGAGACAGGCGGGGTATTTTCTCGTTTTAGGCGCACAACGTCCAGATGCAAAATATTTAGCTGACGGTATTCGTGATCAGTTTAGCTTTCGTGTTTCATTGGGTTTAATGTCCGATACGGGTTACGGAATGATGTTTGGCGATGTTGAAAAAGCATATGTGAATAAAAAGGAGACAGGGCGAGGATATGCCAATGTGGGCACAGGTTCAGTGTTGGAGTTTTACAGCCCTATCGTGCCGAAAGGATATGATTTTATGTCATCTATTAAAAATGCGCTGGTTGGAGTCGAGGGAGCGCAGGCGACGGCAGTCGCCAGCGGCAGCGTAAGCGACCAGACGGCCAGCGGCGAAGGAGTGAGCGAAGCGAATGGATGAGCTAAAACAACCCCCCCACGCTAACAGGGGGGTAGTAATCGTAAAAGAAAAAAATGAAGCCGTTGAAAGTCCTTTGGTATCAATGGTTGACTATATTCGAGTCTCTTTTAAAACTCATGATGTTGACAGAATTATTGAAGAGGTTCTTCACCTTAGCAAAGACTTTATGACTGAGAAACAATCTGGTTTCTATGGCTACGTTGGCACGTATGAACTGGACTATATCAAAGTCTTTTATTCTGCGCCGGATGACAACAGAGGTGTTTTGATAGAAATGTCCGGTCAAGGTTGCCGTCAATTTGAATCCTTCTTGGAATGCCGGAAGAAAACATGGTACGACTTCTTTCAAGATTGCATGCAACAAGGCGGTTCGTTCACTCGCTTTGATTTAGCTATTGATGATAAAAAGACATACTTTTCTATACCAGAACTGTTAAAGAAAGCCCAAAAGGGCGAATGTATTTCACGATTTAGAAAATCTGATTTCAATGGCTCCTTTGATCTATCTGATGGCATTACAGGCGGGACGACAATATATTTCGGTTCTAAAAAGTCAGAAGCGTACCTTTGCTTTTATGAGAAAAACTATGAACAAGCAGAAAAGTATAACATTCCGTTAGAAGAACTAGGCGATTGGAATCGTTATGAATTGCGGCTTAAAAATGAACGTGCACAAGTGGCGATAGATGCTTTATTGAAAACAAAGGATTTAACCTTAATCGCTATGCAGATCATTAATAACTATGTAAGGTTCGTTGATGCTGATGAAAACATCACTAGAGAGCATTGGAAAACGAGCCTTTTTTGGTCTGATTTTATAGGCGATGTTGGGAGACTTCCTTTGTACGTCAAACCACAAAAAGACTTCTATCAGAAATCAAGAAACTGGCTTCGTAACTCTTGTGCTCCCACTATGAAAATGGTGCTTGAAGCTGATGAACATTTAGGGAAAACCGATCTGTCAGATATGATTGCAGAAGCTGAACTGGCTGACAAACATAAAAAAATGTTAGATGTGTATATGGCTGATGTTGCTGACATGGTCGTTTAAAACCAAGCTGCTAAACCTTAATAAACACAGGTGATGCGATTAAACGTATGTGTCAACGGTACCGGAACGAAGTGAGGATAAGGAGTTGACATATTCAGCGCTACCCAAACCCTCTTGGCATTGAACAAACAACCGTTTGTTCCTGCCTACCGGCGAGGGAGTCCCCCGATGATTCGGGGGAATAGGGGGATAGATTAACAGCAATCCAACGAGCTACCGTTGGTGGGTTTGGGTGAAACCCAAGAACTAACTTGGAGGGATAAGATGCATAATGTCAATCTGTTGAATCAGGCTGGACTGGAAAATGCTTTGGAATCAGTTGGCTGTTTAGATATTGTAGAAGATTTAATAGAAAAGATGCAGGAATATGTTTTGTATCATACCGAAACTGCCGAAAGATTTGCGATTGATATCTTTACAGTAGTAAACAACTACACTAAAAAGGTTCATGCGATATTTAATGTTCTTGAAAATGAAGACGGTGAGACAAATGTTAAAAATGTAGAATTTGAAGTAATGCATTTTACGGAGTAAGGACAATTTTCCTTATGACTTTAAAGGGGGAACATCAGGTGTTTAATATTAATCTGTTGAATCAGGCCCGACTTGAGAGTGATTTGGATTCCCTTGGGTGTTTGGATATTGCTGAGGAACTGATTGAAAAAATGATGGAAGATGTTTTTTACAGTGATGTAGCTCAAAGAATCATTGTTCAAACACTTGCTGTTATAAATAACGCCAATGCAAAACTTCAAGCTACGTTTAACATCTTAGAAGATGAAGATATGGAGACAGACGAACGAAGCGTGGAGTTTGAAGGAATTAGCTACTACGAATAAGGGGTGAAAATGTGCGGTGTCTGCTGTAGATAAACGATTCAAAAGCTTAGGTTTTAATGTGGGCATTCCCTCTTTAGTTTTTGTGAGAAGTTTAAGCAGAGATTGCATGTTGGTTGTTGAAGGAGAACGAGTAAAAGGATTTGCTGAGTATCGTTACACATTCTATAAAACAAGATACTTGCCAGACGGTCGAATGACTAGCTTAAAAGTTTATATGGAGAATCAAAGCATAAAAAGGGTGTTACATCGTGTAGCATCCTTTTTATCTTTCTTGGAAAGAACGAAACAAATTGAACAGAAGGAGTGTGAAAAAGTTGCTCAATAAAGAAATTGGCTCTGATAAGAAGGAAGAATCCTTTTTTCGGTCTGCTTTTCAAAAACTGAAACGAATTGAAAGACCGGAAAAAGACAAACAAAAAGTACCCCGTGACAGGTCAAAG
Source organism: Bacillus subtilis subsp. subtilis str. 168 (assembly GCF_000009045.1). Taxonomy (GTDB): domain Bacteria; phylum Bacillota; class Bacilli; order Bacillales; family Bacillaceae; genus Bacillus; species Bacillus subtilis. The sequence continues at coordinate 537,111 of NC_000964.3, forward strand.
CTGATAGCCGTCACACTATGGTCTTGTGTAGGGAGCTTGCTATTTATCTGTCTGCTTGCTGTGCTTCTGTCAATTAATACTCGCTCCCAACTTAATGACATGAAAGACGAAACGAATAAGCCAACAAATGACGATAAACAAAAAATTTCGGTGACTGCTGCCGAAAACTTTCTGTCAGGGTTCATCAATGAATATATGAATGTGAAGAACGATCAAGAATCTATTGAAAAACGTATGCAGAGCCTTGAAAGCTATATGGTTAAACAGGAAGATAACCATTTTGAAGATGAAGAACGCTTCAATGTGGATGGTTTAAAAGGTGATCGAGAGTTAAAGGGTTACAGCTTATATAACGTGAAAGAAGGTGATAAAAACAGCCTTTTTCAATATAAGGTCACATATGAAAATCTATACCCTGTAGAAAAGGAAGTTGAAAAAGAAGTTAAAGACGGAAAGAAGAAAAAGAAGGTGAAAGAAAAGGTTAAAACAAACGAGAAATACGAAAAACAAATGTTGCTGAATATTCCAGTCACAAATAAAGGTGATTCCTTTGCGGTGTCTGCTGTCCCTTATTTTACACAGATTTATGATCTGAAAGGCGATATTGCTTTTAAGGGTAAAGAAGAAACTAGAGACGAATATGCAGGCGAGAAAAAAGAATCTATCGAATCATTTCTTCAAAATTTCTTTGAGAAATACGCTTCTGAAAAGAAAGAAGAAATGGTTTATATGATGAAAAAGCCGGAAGCATTGGAAGGAAACTTGTTATTTGGGGAAGTGCAGTCAGTGAAAATCTTCGAGACGAAAAAAGGTTTCGAGGTTTTTTGTGCTGTTCGATTTAAGGAAAAAGAAAATGACATTCCGGTAAATGAAAAATTCAGTCTAGAGATTACGGAAAACAGCGGTCAGTTTTATGTAAATAAACTCAAACATCAATAGGAGGTTTAAATATGGATTTCATGAATTTCTTTATTCTTGGCGCAGACCTTCCAACACTTGGAGGGGTAAAAGGTTGGGCATCAGATGTTGTTATCCAATTCATTACGATTGTGGTCATGTTCATAGCCGCAAAGAATCTGATGAAATTAAAAATGGGCGGCATTATCTTTGTTTGCTGTATTGGCAGTGCGGTAACGTGGGTTATTAAACACTGGTCAGAATTCTCCGGCTGGATCAATGCGCTAATGGAAAAATTGTAAGGGGGCATCTGAATGGGGCGTCTGGTGTTCAACTACCGGAAGGCAATGAGAGAGCCGAAAAAAATCCAACAATTAACCGAAAATTATTCGTTACCCTTTGCAGTTGAGTTAATACCGGCTATTAACTATTTCATTTTTGTTGGCTTATGCTTTGGATTCTGGTACGGCGTGAGGATGATTTTCCCTCACGCTTTTGATAACAGTTACGTCATTGTGATTTTTGGGATACCATTTTTTTTAACGATGCTTGTAACGAAAATAAAGCCGGAAGGCAAAAACATCTATATATATTTCTTTGATTTCGCAAAGTATTACTTCTTCATCAAGCTTCCACAAAAGAAGTATTGCAATGATCGAAAGATTGATTTAAGTAACGAAAAACAAATTGAGTTTCGAAAACTTGTGAAGGTGGTGGATTATTCAAATGAGACTAAAAACGCCTATGAAGGCAATACACAAGAATTTGCTGTTAACAAGAACGGGCGACGTGTGGGCGTACTACCGAATAAAAAGCAATTCGATTCCTATGCAAAATAAAGAAAAAGTTGAATCGTATAAAAAGAAGTGGCAGCATCTTTTTGAAGAAATTACATCTTATGAGGATTTTCACTTGATGATGTATCCAAGTGAGTATGAATTAGAAAAACGATTTAAGGATTTAGAAACAGATATTGCGGCAGATGCAATGGATGTGGCACGTTACTACAATGAAGAAACCGTAAGGCTGTTAGAACAGCGATTAGGAAGGCTGACAAAGTACGACTTCATTTTAGGTGTAAAACTGAAAAGCAGTCTTGTAAATATTAGTGTCGAACTTAAAGACAATATACTATCTTTTTTCAATACAGCGACTGATACAGTCGTGAAAATGCTCGGGTGGGAACAAAATGTTTCCACCTCTTTTTTTGAAAAATATGAGGAAGTCGAAGAAACACTAGCGAATATCATGGCTTCTGTTCGCGGAGAACGGCTTTCAGAAACAGAAATGACATACATTAACCGTTATCACTTTGTACGTGGGTTAAAGCACCAAACGAATGAAGAAAGTGAGATAAAGGATGTTCGCTCTATTACAAACACGATCATAGACCCCACTGACCCATCAGTATTGCATTTGCATAGTGATCAAGATGAAGGCTATTCAGCTTTTGTCGTGATTGACGAATTTCTTCACAATATGTCGGAAAGTGATTTGTTTTATGAAGCACAGTCTCTTCCCTTCCCTGTTGAAGTTCAGATGAAAATTCAAACGGAATCAAAGTCCATTACCAAGCCTGCCCTCAACCTCAAAAGACAGCAATTGAAAGAAGAACAAAAAGAACAACAAAGCACAGGCGATCGAAGTGATGTTTCCACTGTCACAAGTGCCACAATGATAAGGCATTTACAAGATGAAATAAAGAAAGAAGATGTGCATGTGATGAACTGGCTGTCGGTGATAGTCGTTCATGGAAAGACAAAAAAAGAATGTGTGGGAAAAGCAACGATTGTCAAAAGGCATTTAAAAGGCGCTGGCATTACTTGTCGGCTTCCGGTGGCTGATCAATTGAACCTTTTTTATAAAATGCTTCCTGGTGAAAAGTTAGACATAACCGATAAGAACTGGATTCAAAAAACAACGCAAGACGGTGTGGCTGAAAGTCTGTTTGCTGTTAACTCTGATATTGGTTCGAAAATCGGGTTCTTTCTCGGTTGGGTTGATCGTTTCCAAGAGCACACCGACTTAGAAAGTGCCATTATGTCCAGCCGTGATTTTGTCTTATTCCACCCTTTCTTAGCGAATCAGCAGTTAAAAGGTTCAAAGACACGTTCTCCTCACTGCTTAATCACAGGAGACACAGGAAACGGCAAGTCATATCTAGCGAAATTGATCTTTAACTATATCAGCATGTTAAACATCAAATCTCTGTATATAGACCCTAAAAAGGAAATGAGAAAGTGGATTCAAAGAGTCTTGAATGATGAGTACATTAGAGAGAACTTTCCCTTATATATTGCACATTTAGAGAAATACAACTATATCACGCTAGATCATGAAAACACGCACAACTGGGGAGCGCTTGACCCTATCTCCTTCCTCCCTCCTATGAAAGCAAAAGAGCTAGTTCAAGTCATTTTTGAACAAGTATATGACTTTAAAGGGAAGGACGACATAAACACAGCTTTCCTTCGTGCTACGTCAGAAGTGATTGATGCGAAACAAAAAGGTGAACAGGTCGGCTCACTTGATATTATTCGGAAGATGCAGAGCCATCCCGAAGAAGCTGTACAAAAAGCTGGTGACTATTTAAATGAGGTCGTGTCAGATTCCATTTTGAAACTTTGTATTCATGATGGTTCAAATCCTGCATTGTCACTAGAAAAGCGAATTACCATTTTAGAAGTTGAAAATATGGATTTGCCGGATCATGCTGAGCGACTTGAAAACTACACGATATCACAACTAAAGTCTAGTGCGGTCATGTTTGCACTAGGTAAGTTCTGCGAGCTATTCGGCATGAATCAAGACGAACAGACTGTTGAATTTATAGATGAAGCTTGGATATTCACCACGTCACAACAAGGAAAAAAAGTAGAAAGACAAATGCGCCGGATTGGTCGCTCATACAACAATGCGGAATACTTCATTTCTCAATCCACAAAAGACGCTTTAAAAGAAGAGGATTCTGGAAACTTTGGCGTTGCCTTTGCTTTTGACGAACCAAACGAGCGTGAAGAAGTGTTGAAATGGATGAACATGGAGGTCACAAAAGATAACAAAAAAATGATGGAATCCATGTTTCAAGGTCAATGCTTATTTAAAGATTACTATGGCCGCACCTCTAAAATTTCGATTGAATGCCTATTCGAAGAATGGCAAGGTGCTCTGAAAACAGTTGAGAAAAAAGCCGTCGCATATGCGGAAGAAAAATATTTGTAAAAAGGGGTTGAATCGTACATGGAAATAGCTTTCTTAAACTCTCTTGTTGTCACGAGTCCAGGCTTTTATAAAGCTGAGAAAATCACATTGGACGAAGTTAAACAATGGCTGAAGCATTATGATGGTCGATACAAAAGTTTTATCGGACATAAATCAACGGCACAGTTTCTGCAAAAATTATTAGGTATCAGAATTGAGCAAAATCGAAAGACTTTCAGACATATGAAATATCAAAAAGCAATCTGTTTCTCTCTGTATGAACGATATCCTGAAAACGTGTTGCTAACGCAAAGAGACTTAGAGAAAGCCAGATACCAATTTTATTTATTAACTCGGTTAGATTAGGAGGTGGTTGTAATGAAAAAGAAAAGAATTTTGATTGTGTCGGCTATTGTGTTGCTGTTTTTAACTGTTGCTTCAGCTGTAACGGTATTTTCGGCTGATGGAGATACAACGACGCAGCCAAAAGTCGAAAAAGCTGGCGGCGTGGAATTGAAGGTGAAAAGGTTTCCAATCTCACGCTATCAAGCGAATAATGAAGCATCTGACGATTTAATCAAGGGGGCGTTTGTTGGGCTGACAAACGTCACTTTTTCTTTTGCGGGAAACATTGTCCGTGTGGTTGATACGGGGATGGATATTTTGTATAACTTGCAACCGATTGACGAGTTCGCAAATTCTATTACAAACGTCTCTAAAACAGTTTATAAAACACTGAAAAAGAATTTCGGTGAAGCTTTATTTATTTTCACGTGCGCCTATGTTGTCTACCTATTCTGTGTGAGAGGTAGCGTAAAAGAAGCAATGCGGCGGAGTATTCTATTTATTTGTGTCATGGTGATCGGTGGGCTTTGGATGTCGAACGCTGGTTATTACATGAAAGTATTGAATGCCTTGTCTGTAGAAGCTCAAGGAAAGCTTTTAACTGCGGGGAATGGATTGGTTGGCATTGTTCAAGATGAAGGCAATTTTGCAGACAGTTCAGCGATTGAAAAAGGAAAAGAAATGGAAGGCACAGTTGCGGTTATGCGTAATCTTTACTTTGACATTGCTTTGATGAAGCCTTTTTTAATTGTGAATTTTGATGAAACAAGCGAAAAGAAAATCAATGAGGAAGATACAGATAAAGGCGGACTTAATCGTATAGATAAACTGCTTTCTTATAAGCTTTCAGAGGATGGAGAAAAAGATAAAAAAGATTATATAAAAGAGACTGAAATTGATGATTATAAAAATGAATCTATGACTTCTGGAAATGTGTTTAATCAGCTGGGAGAGTCTTTTATCGCTGTGGTCGCTTCTATTGTCATTGGGATACCATTTTTAGCATTAGCGTTCTTTAATTTCTTGCTTCAAGTTGTCGCTTTAGTGATAGTTTTCTTTGTGCCATTTGCTTTCATCTTAGCGTATGTTCCTCAATTAGCTTATTCGGGATTTGTTACGCTTGGACGCTTGGGGAGTGTTTACCTACTGAAAGCAATGTTAGGGGTTATCGTTCTGTTTGTGTACGTGACTTGTTTTATTGTTGACAAGTTAATACCGCCAAATGGTTTTGGAATGTATCTTTTAAATGTTGCTGTCCTTGCTTCAATCTTGTGGATTGGTTTTCACAAGAGGGATGCCATTATCAAGTTTGTGACTGCTGGAAAAGTTGTTTCAGTTGATAATAATATGATGGAAAACATGAGACAAAACATTGTTCAGCCTGCTTGGGAACAAGCGAAGAAAATAGGTGGAGTATGGGGTAACGGAGGCGGCGTATTTACTGACTTTACAAAGCATTTTGGGGGAAGAAAAGACGGTTCGAATGCTGATGGCGTAACTGGTGCTCCAAGTGGTGGCGGTAATTCACCGAGTGGGACTGCTATGGGATATGATAATACTCATGCTATTTCAAGAACCCCGCAAAAAGAAACAGCTAACGGAATAGCTAATCATAACAGTCGAAGCTTAAAACGCAATCCTCAAACTCTATCGAAAGAACAAGAAAAGCAAAAACAAAAAGAAGCCTTTGCAAATGCAAAAGAAAATAAACAGCAATCCCATTTAGCCAGATTGAGAAAAGACGGAATAAACTCTCCTATGTTGAAAGATGCTTTGAATGAAGGGAATGAGGATTTATCCAAACGAGCACCTATCTTGCAGGATAAAAAAGATGAATCAGCACGAACAGATCAAAAAGAATATGTGGAACAGCTTCTTAAACAGCCCAATAACCAGCAACAAACTGACGATGCATCATTACAGCATGAAGAAGAATCTACTTCTAATCGTGCGCCTGTCTTACAAGAGAATGAAAAAGATACAGAACGTACTGATCAGAAAGCGTATATTTATGACGAACAAAATCAGAATCTTGAAACAGATCAGCAACAAGATTTTGAAGTCCAGAAAGATGATTCTGTTTCCAATAGTGAGCCTGTAGCACAAGAGAAAACAGCAGAAATCAAACGATCAGATCAAAAAGTCATGATGAATCAACCTGAACCGCAGCTCGGTTTTGAAAGTCCTCAATCTACAAAAGTAGAAAATCAACCTATTGCCAATAACGAACGTAAAATCAGACCATCTGAACCCGCAAAAGTTCATTCAGATGGTATTCGTGTTGATGAAAAACAGGCTGTTGCTCCTGCTGAAAATAAGACTGTATCAAGAGAAAAACAGCCTTCATCACAAACAATTAAACGGACTGAACAAAGCGTTAATTCATTTGACCAAGTGTCTTTGAATGAAATTGCAAGACGCTCTTCATCAAAAGTAGAAGATCGACTGAGAAGGGATGAAAGAACAAGATGATAAGTAAAAAGGTAGTTCTTCCTTTGGTATTCTCGGCTCCTTTTATCTTCTTTTTTGTTTTATGTATCGTAGTGGTTATGACGATTTCAAGAGAAAATCAAGTCGGGGACGATTTTATAGGCGGCGGGGATGGCGAATATGAAACAGTTGGAATTGCGCCGGAAGTGGAACGATTTAGAGCAGTATTTGAGAAATATGCCCGTCAAGAAGGCGTTTTTGACCAAGTGAATATTATTATGGCGCTCACCATGCAAGAAAGTGGTGGGCGTTCTTTAGATATCATGCAAAGTTCCGAAAGTATCGGCTTACCTCCCAACTCCATAACTGACCCAGAACGTTCAATTGAAGTCGGCATTAAACATTTTAAGAAGGTTTTTAAACAGGCTGGCGGTGATGTTCGTTTAACCTTACAGGCATACAACTTTGGTTCTGGATTTATAGACTATGTCAAAAAGAATGGCGGGAAATACACAAAGAAATTAGCACTTGATTTCAGCCGATTGCAAGCTTTTAAAATGGGCTGGAAAAGCTACGGTGACCCAAGTTATGTTGACCATGTCATGAGGTATGTGAAAGGCTCTGATAAAAATGTGAAGCCTGTGAAAGGCTCTATGGATTTCTATGAAACGGTCATGAAAGAAGCTTTGAAATATGAAGGGCAACCGTATGCCTGGGGAGGTTCAAACCCGGAAACTGGATTTGATTGTTCTGGCCTTGTTCAGTGGTCTTTTGCGAAAGCTGGAATCACTCTTCCTAGAACAGCACAAGAACAACATGGGGCAACCAAGAAAATAAGTGAAAAAGAAGCGACTGCGGGTGACTTAGTGTTCTTTGGCGGCACATACGAAGGAAAAGCCATTACTCACGTCGGCATCTATGTAGGCAATGGCAGAATGTTTAATTCAAATGACAGTGGAATCCAATATTCTGATCTGAAATCAGGTTACTGGAGAGATCACCTTGTATCTTTTGGACGCATTAAATAACTAGGAGTGAAAATATGAAAACACATATTGCATGGGCTTCAGCTTGTTTATTATTAGTCATGTTAACTGGATTTTTCACGATTGGACAGCAAACGTATAAGATTGAAAAGTTAAAAGATAAAAATGAAGTTTTGAGCGAAAAAATTAAGGAATTGAACCATATAGAATCAACAAGTAGCGCTTCGGAAAATAAGGCATTTTTTGAAGCGTTTTTTAATTACTCCGACATAGATATACGATATGAAACAGTTAAGAAGCACACAACTGGAAAAGGGTTTGATTATGCATTCCCTTCTCGTTCTGATCAAAAGCACACAGTCAGCGTGCAAAGTGAATTACTATCACTAGAGAGTTATTCAAAGCCGTTAGATGAGTCTCATGAATTGTTTTTAAACATTGTTGAAGTCGCCACAACTGCAAATTCAGTCACTACGAATCAAGTGTTAATTGTACAAACGACTATGAAAAAAGAAAAGGATGGTTGGTTAGTCGATAATGTGCAGGTTAAGGGAAATGGATAAAAGGTGGAAAAGATCAATTTGTTTGTTTATACTAAATATTGAAAAAGGAGGTAATGTTTATTTTGAAAAACCTTTTTATTTTCCTTAGTTTGATGATGATGTTTGTTTTAACTGCATGTGGTGGAAGCAAGTATGATGATGCGATTGATGATGTAATTAGCCAATATAAAGAGCATAAAGGAAATGACACAGAGATAAATATTAAAAGAGAGAATGCGATTGTTAGAGTCTATGAAGGGGGCAAATATATTCAGTTTGCATTTTATATGCCGGATAACTCTTCACGTGAATTAACAACATTTAAGTATTATGAAAAATTTGGAGATAAATATGAAAAGATGACTGATATGCCGGGGAATGGGGAAAATGATCGTCTGGGGTTATCAAAGAAAACACCAGACTATGAAGAAGTAAAAGGAGAAGAGACAGAGTTAGAGGAGTAAACCGTGTGTTTACTCCTCTTTTAGTTTTATTGACATTGGTAAAACAGAGATAGGGTAAGAACTTAGCTAATTAAGAATGAAAATTATAAGGTTTATAAGTTGGAAACTAAATCAAATATGTCTTCTAAGAATAGATTTATGGGTAAAAGTTGTTTTTACACTATTGGTGCTACTAGCAGTGGCATTTAAGTTATTTTAATTTCGTATTAAATTTAGCCTTTATCCTTTCCCATTTTTTATCTTCTAATGTGAGATCATACATACGGAGTATTTTTTCTTTTAAATTAAATAAGTCTATTGGTTCCTCCAAGGAGAATGCTTTTTTATTTTTATCAATTACTCCTTTTATTTCGCCCTTAAAACCAGGGAGGATGAAAGTAGAGCAGTTATTGCTATTCACCCAAGTAGCCCCCATTTCATTAAGGCAGTATACGCTATCATAGTAATTATCGGATAACATATAAAAGACATATGCACCCTTAAAAAGATGTTTTTTTAGATATTCGAAAATATCTTCATCTCCAGGAATACCATGATAAGGTGAAGAAGTGTATATTATATCTTCAGAAGACACTCCTATATCCTCTAGTAATTCAACGAAAGCATTACATACAATTTTGTCTTTTGAGGAGTGGCTAATAAATATTTTTTTCTCTAATTCTCTATTTTGATCACTTGAAAAGTGAGTTATGCTGCTTTTTTCAGTCTCATCTACTACAGGCAATTCATCTAAAAATTTTTTTATTTTATTTTCTGTTTCATGATGTTCAAACTCATTAAAAACAAATTCATTTTTATATATTTCATTGCGGTTTCGTGCATACCAAGTCTTAAGTTGTTCTAGTGAATAACGAATTAACTCAATATCATTTGATTCAAGAGATGTTCGAAATTGATCAATAATATTTGTGAGTACAGGCTCGCGAGAGTAATCTAGAAGTACTCCTATAATTCCATTAGCCTCAAATTTTAATTTTTTTAATGTGTCCATTAGATTTCCTCCGACCTAATTTAATCCATTGTTTGTAAACATTTCATATCTAATTATATAACATAGACTCCTATTCTAACTACTTATTTTAAAGCAGTCTGGATTGTTTGGGTAATTCATAAAAAAATAAAAGAAAGAAGGAGGAATAGAGTTTTTCTTTTTTTTGTTTGCAATGTTACTGTCAAGTCGCAAAAGAATTGCTATGACCGAAAAAAAACCGCAAAGGAATAGATATAAGGTACCTTTTTGCAATTCATCTTTGTAAAATAAAGGTTATTCTGACATAATACAATTAATGTAAAAATTCGCACAATTTTATGTAAGGATGGGGGAATTTTCTTGCGGGGTGTTTTCTTAGATAAAGATAAAATTCCGTACGACTTAGTCACGAAAAAGTTAAATGAATGGTATACATCAATAAAAAATGATCAAGTTGAGCAAGCCGAGATTATAAAAACAGAAGTAGAGAAAGAATTGTTAAACATGGAAGAAAATCAAGATGCCCTGTTATATTATCAACTATTAGAATTTAGACATGAGATAATGCTGAGTTATATGAAATCTAAGGAAATAGAAGATCTCAATAATGCTTATGAGACTATAAAAGAAATTGAGAAGCAAGGGCAATTAACTGGCATGTTGGAATACTATTTTTACTTTTTTAAGGGTATGTACGAGTTTAGGCGTAAAGAATTAATTTCAGCGATAAGTGCTTATCGAATAGCTGAATCAAAGTTGTCAGAAGTTGAGGATGAAATAGAGAAAGCAGAGTTTTTTTTCAAAGTGTCCTATGTATATTATTATATGAAACAAACATACTTCTCCATGAATTATGCAAATCGTGCACTCAAAATATTTAGAGAGTATGAAGAATATGCTGTCCAGACTGTGCGTTGTCAATTTATTGTAGCAGGAAACTTGATCGATTCATTGGAATATGAAAGAGCCTTGGAACAATTTTTGAAGTCTTTGGAAATTTCCAAGGAAAGTAACATAGAGCATTTAATTGCAATGTCACATATGAATATTGGGATTTGTTATGATGAATTGAAAGAATATAAGAAGGCTTCACAACATTTAATTTTAGCGTTAGAAATTTTTGAAAAATCAAAACATAGTTTCTTAACAAAGACTTTATTCACTCTAACCTATGTAGAAGCAAAACAACAAAATTATAATGTTGCTTTGATATACTTTAGGAAAGGGCGATTTATTGCCGATAAAAGTGATGATAAGGAATACTCAGCGAAATTCAAAATATTAGAGGGATTATTTTTTTCTGATGGTGAGACTCAATTAATAAAGAATGCATTTTCATATCTGGCTTCGAGAAAAATGTTTGCTGATGTTGAAAATTTTTCGATTGAAGTCGCTGATTATTTTCATGAACAAGGAAATTTAATGCTCTCTAATGAATATTATCGTATGAGTATTGAAGCAAGACGAAAAATTAAAAAAGGGGAGATTATTGATGAAAATCAGCCGGATTCTATTGGCAGCAGTGATTTTAAGTAGTGTATTTTCAATAACTTATTTGCAAAGTGATCATAATACTGAAATTAAAGTTGCTGCAGATCGGGTAGGGGCATAGCTTAGATAATTGGAAAAGAGGAAAAAAGCTTAATCTTTTTTCGAAGGTTAAGCTTTTTCTTTTATTTATAAAAAGTGAACTAACTATCAGAAAGAAATTATATTAAATTTTATTTTTTTGTTTAAAAAGTAGATTATATAAAGGCAAGCTAGGTGGGGGAAAATATGTTTAAAAAAGAAAAAGTCACAGAATACATTTGGACTATACTAATACCAACAATCATCACTTTTATCATTAGTTGGGTTGGGTCTTATTACAATGGTACTTCGACAGTTAGTATTGGACAACCTACAAAAGTTTCCGGTCAGTATATCACGCCAATAAATATAAGTCCCTATCATGATATTAAGGAATTAAGAATAACTTTTCCGCAAAAACTAGATGTAAAACAAATTAGTTCAAATGAGCCTATAAATGTAAAATCAGATAAGAACAATATAGGAGTTGAAAGTAATTCCACTTTTGAGATTGCGAAAATCGTTGAAAATAATAGCGTTCAGTTGCTAATTACAACACAAAAAAAGTTAAACGATAAGGAAATTAGAATTGATAAAAATGGAAATAACATTTCTGTAAATTATGAATCTCAGATTGTTAATCCTGCAAAAAAACAATTAATCAATCTTATAATTACGTCATCTATTTATTTTATAATGCTTAATATACTAGCATTGATTATGAACAAAAGATGGGATAAGTATTATGCAAAAATGAAAAATGAAATCAAAGAATTTGAGGATAATGCAAAAGATCTTGATAAAAAATCAAAGAAGAAAAGCGAGGAATTATCGGAGCTGCGAAAGACCTTGAACCAAGCGTTTGAGGAAACTGATAGGATAAAATATCATGAGAAGAAAAAACAAATCCTCCTCTTAGCTAAGTTAAACGATTATAAAAAAGAACTAACCTTTTGGAGAAATACAATAAGAAAAGTTCTTTATGAACTTCCTGATGGAGATAAAAAAGCAGATAAACTAATAGGGACAGTTACATCATCTTTAAAAACGTACGGTACAGTCGAAAAAAACGAGCATGATTATGAAAGTTTAAAAGTAGCAGCTGCCTTACTAAATGATTCTGATAAGAGATCGTAATGTACTGGATTTTAATAAACTATTAGAAAGAAGATTAGCTGCAAACATCAGAACGACCAAACAATGGTGGTATGTTTATAGAGTTTAGTTGTTGAAAAGGGCGAACTATGAGTTTGCTGCCCATTTACTGCCCAGAATAAATAACAAATCATGAAAATCAGTGTAAATAAAATAACTTAATGCTATAAATAAAGGCTTTTGTAAATAAAGATATGATTTTACTAGGTTGAGGGCCTAGTGGGTGAATAACCCGTGGAGGTTCAAGTCCTCTCGGCCGCATCTCAATAATACCAAGGGTTTAACCACCTTTGGTATTATTTTTTTGTGTGGAAAATACGGCTATGGGAGAAGACTTGCTCACCAAAACTCACCAGTTACTTAAAGTAAGTCATCCAAACGGTCGGCGGTTCCTTCTGTTTATTAGGAAAAAGATATCCGTTCATTGTAAAAGAAACGAACCATGTCCTATTCGTTCAAAAAAACTAAAGGGTGATACATATTATACATGATTAATATGTATCACCCTTTTCTTTCTTGTTCAACAATCGCGCTTGAGGAGAACATAAGCTAATACAACTGACTCGATTTCTAAAGTTGCTCCATTCTTTTTTTAAACAACTCATCCACAACCTGTTTTAAAATCTCGTACGACTGAATTTCCTTGCTCAATTCGTAAATATTAGATAACACAATTAATTCATCTGCGTGATACATTTGTTGGAAATCAATTAGTTCGCGACGAATTGTTTCTCGATCACCCATGATTGTATACCCCAGTCGACTGTGGAGAATTTCTAATTCAAACTGTGATAACGATTCTAGGAAGTTTTCAGTGGGTGGAATAAGCTTACTTAAATTATTTGTATAAATATCAATATACACCTGCAAATGACTTGCAGAAATAAAAGATGCCTCGTCTATAGATTCTGCTGCAATCACATTAATGCAAGCGATCACATAAGGTTCTTGTAAATAAGAAGACGGTTGGAAATTTTCTCGATAAATAGAGAGCGCTTCTTCCATCGAATGGGGTGAAAATTGAGCGCCAAATGCATAGGGTAAACCAAGCTTTGCAGCAATTTCCGCTGAATCCGTTGAGGATCCTAACACAAAAACAGGCACATGCGTTCCAATACCCGGATAAGCGCGAACCTCACCCTGTACACTCTTATCCCCGACAAAACGCAAAATATCATTTACTTCTCTTTCAAAGAAAAACACTCCATTATGGTTGGAACGACGAATCACATCGGCCGTTTTTTGATCCGTTCCGGGTGCGCGTCCTAATGCCAAATCTACACGATTTGGATATAATGTTTCAAGTGTTCCAAATTGCTCCGCTACGATTAATGGGGAATGATTTGGCAACATAATACCCCCTGAACCTACGCGAATGTCTTTTGTATTTGCTAATATATGTTGTACAATTGATACGGTTGCTGCACTTGCATAAGCGTCGTGATTATGATGCTCTGCAAACCAAATCCGTTTATAGCCCATATTATCTACAGCTTTAGCTAATGACACTGCAGAATCAATCCCTTGTTTCATTGTTTCTCCTTGTCTTAATGGAGCAACTGATAAAACAGATATATCAAATTTTTTCATAATTTCACCTCTAAAATAATGAACTTATACAAGATCAATGGAAAAAACATTTTGAAAAATTGTTTCATATTAAATGGTGTCCATTCCTCTTTGATTTGCATGCAAATAAATATATACTTTCTCAAACGATCAATACATAGGCAAAATAAAGTTATTTCACAATTTCACTTTACTTTTAAAGTTTTAAGCAAACATAAAAAAATGTTCAGTGAACAAAATATGTAAAATACATCTTATTTTTCAGAAAGGATACAAGAAAATGATTGATGAAATAGATAAAAAAATACTTGATGAGCTGTCTAAAAATAGTCGCCTTACAATGAAAAAATTAGGGGAAAAAGTACATCTCACTGCACCAGCAACCGCATCAAGAGTAGTAAAGTTAATAGACAATGGCATAATAAAAGGATGTAGTATCGAAGTGAATCAAGTGAAATTAGGCTTCTCTATACATGCTTTTCTTAATATTTATATCGAAAAAATCCATCATCAACCCTATTTAGCTTTTATAGAAACACAAGATAACTATGTAATAAACAATTATAAAGTTAGTGGAGACGGTTGCTATTTGCTTGAATGTAAATTTCCTTCAAACGAGGTATTAGATCAATTTTTAAATGACTTAAATAAACATGCAAACTATAAAGTGTCGATTGTTATTGGTAAATAGTTAACTTTATAAAACGGAGATGTGCGGTCATATAACATGATATATATGCTCTAAAAAAGCCCTAGGTTGGATATGGAATTTACCAAGCTGGGGCCTTTTTATACATTATAATAACAAGCGCATTATTCATCAGACATTAATGAAGTATTATAATGCTTTTTTACTTCCTTAATAGACAAATAAAGCTGATAGTTTCCATACTTCAATAAATCATTCAGAAGGTGATTTAAAACTTCTTGTGAATGAACCGTTACCTTCAGAAGATAACATGCATCTCCCGAAACACGATGAGCTTCGCTAATTTCATTACGAGTAGCAATAAATTTCAATAAATCATCATGCATATATGCATTCATGAAAAAGAAGACAAAGGCTGTAAAAGAAAACCCCATCTTCAATTCATCAACCACAATCGAATATGCTTTAATGATACCGTTATCCTCCATTTTTTTGATGCGATTGCCTACCGCTTGTCCTGTCATATGAATTTTTTCACCGATTTCTTTCCATTGTATCCGAGCATTTTTATTTAATAATTGGAGAATTTGAAAATCAATTGAATCAATTTGCATAGTAACTCCTTTCACAGTGAAAAAGTTTTACAAAATAGTATTTCATGAGACCATCGAAAATTCAATGGAAATTATATATCCTTATACAGTATAAAAATTTTAAGAGGTGAAAAAATGACAACAGCTTTATTAGTGATTGATATTCAAAATGATTACTTTCCAAATGGGAAGATGGCTTTAACAAACCCAGAGAAAGCAGCACAAAATGCGGCTAAACTACTTTCACACTTTAGAAACACAGGCGCACCTGTCTTTCATGTACAGCATATCACAGAAGGTAACATCGCTCATTTTTTCCATCCAAATACAGAAGGTGTCGAAATTCATGAGTCAGTACGTCCATTAGAGAAAGAGACAGTCATTGTAAAACATATGCCGAATAGCTTTTTCAATACAGATTTAAATGGAAAGCTACAAGAAGAAGGGGTTAAAGAATTAGTTGTTTGCGGTATGATGTCCCATATGTGTATTGATGCAACAGTTCGTTCTGCAGTTGAACATGGTTATGTATGCCAAGTGGTAGAAGATGCTTGCGCAACAACAACATTGCAAATTGAAGATAAAATCGTTCCTGCTGAGCATGTCCATTACGCATTTATGGCCGCATTAAATGGTGTCTATGCAACAGTAAAAACCACAGAGGCATTTTTAAAATAAAAGAATTTCCTGCGCGAACATAACGTCTTTCTTTTCACAAGAAAGATGATTCAACAACTTAAAAAAGGATGTTCAGAAAAATACTTCTGGACATCCTTTATTCATTATCTTTTATTGTTTTTCAGTATCATTATTCCCATCTGATAAAAGATCAAGATGTCCTGTTTTTGATCCATAGTAAGACCATATACAGGGATTGTTTTTGCCATAAATATAGATATTGATGAAGGTTTACATAAAGCACCTAATTGCTTGATTTACTTTAATGTTAGATCCCTCAATAACTCCATTCTCTTCTAATTTCTCTACTCTAGCTGTAGCTGCTGGGCATGTTAAATGTACTCTCTCCCAGATCTTTCATTGAATTCGGCTATTATACATAATTTCTCTATAATTTTTTATCTGTTTGATCTATTTGAACGTTAATTCCTTTCGAAAATAAAGTCAAAGAGTTAAAACACTTTTTTTTATCTATGTATTCGAACACTGCTGATATTATACACTTAACTCTGTCGATCTAAGACAAATAAAAAAAGAAAGTGAGTTGTAAATATGAATATTACACAAATTCGAAATGCAACAATTGTTGTAAAATACGCAAATAAAAAATTTTTGATAGATCCTATGTTAGCAGAGAAAGGTACGTACGCTACTTTCCCTGAAACGATCAGACAAGATTTATTTAATCCTTTGGTGAGTTTGCCAACATCAATTGATAACATTCTGGATGGCGTAGATGCGGTAATTGTTACTCATCTACACCTAGATCACTTTGATGATGTGGCAAAAAACGTATTGCCAAAAAACATCAAAATGTTTGTTCAAAATGAAGCAGATGCAAAAGAAGTAAAAGCAAGTGGTTTCAAAAATGTAGAAGTGCTACATCAAGACACTGTTTTTGAAGGGATCCAATTAGTAAAAACAAAAGGTGAACATGGCAGAGGGGAAGAGTTATTAAACTTAATGGGTGATGTTTGTGGATTAGTATTCAAGCACCCAAGTGAAAAAGTTTTATATGTAGCTGGGGATACAGTTTGGTATGATGCTATCGAAGACGAGATTCATACACATCAACCAGAAATCATTGTGGTTAATGGTGGAGACAATCAAAGATTAGATTTAGGTTCACTCATCATGGGAAAAGAAGACATCTATGAAGTTCACAAGGCTGCTCCTCATGCTAAGATTATATCTGTTCATATGGAAGCTGTTAACCATTGGACACTATCTAGAGAAGAATTAAAAAACTTTAGTAAAGAAAAAGGATTCTCAAGTAATATTTTAGTGCCAGAAGATGGCGAGTCTTACACATTTTAATATGAACACCGACAAATAAATAGAAGAAGCTCATAATTATAAAAACTAATCATGAGCTTCTTCTAATAATGAATATTTTAAATTTTAAATATATCGAAAATCCTAAATATACGGAATAACAAAAATGGAATGTTCCAATGATGACAAAAAAACTTGAAAAGCAACAAAGATGTGTCGTTAGGAGGTAGAATTCATGGTAATGACAAAAAAAGATACAAATATATCAACACAGCAGCCTCTTTGGTTACAAGGTTATATTGATTCACCAGAAAAACAAAACCAACTTTATAAAAAAACATTAAAAATCTTGATTTTTTCACAAATATTTGGGGGAGCAGGACTTGGAGCTGGGATAACAGTTGGGGCGCTTCTTGCACAAGATATGATAGGATCGGAAAATGTAGCAGGAATTCCAACTGCCCTCTTTACTTTTGGATCTGCCGTAGCTGCCCTGCTTATAGGAGCATCCTCACAACGTTTTGGTCGCAGAGCTGGACTTGCAGGTGGTTTCCTTATAGGCGGATTAGGTGCTATAGGTGTGATAATCGCGGCTTTAATTAACAGCGTTGCCCTATTATTTGTTTCTCTTCTTATTTATGGAGCAGGTATGGCTTCTAATCTTCAAGTTCGGTATGCTGGGACAGACCTTGCAAATGAGAAACAACGGGCAACTGCTGCAAGTATGGCCTTAGTTTCTACTACTTTAGGAGCTGTAGTAGGTCCTAACTTAGTTAATACAATGGGGGAATTTGCAGATTCAATTGGTGTTCCCAATTTAGCTGGTCCGTTTATTATGTCAGGAGCAGCTTTTATAATTGCTGGAATTATTCTCTTAATTTTTCTTCGTCCAGATCCGCTGTTTGTATCAACAGCTATTGCGAATGCTGAGAAAAAAGACGATAAAGTACAAATAGGAGGAAGTCTAAAAAATCCTGCTATAGACAAAAAAGGAATAATGGTAGGAGCTGTCATTATGATTTTAGCTCAACTAATCATGACAGCTATTATGACAATGACACCGGTTCACATGGGTCATCACGGTCATGGTTTAAGCGAAGTGGGATTAGTTATAGGACTCCATATTGCAGCGATGTATCTTCCTTCACCATTGACTGGTTTATTAGTAGATAAGTTTGGTCGCACAACTATGGCTATTGCTTCAGGTGCCACACTTCTTGCCGCTGGGTTGGTGGCAGCTATTGCACCGGCAGACTCATTATCATTGCTAATCCTAGCACTAGTATTACTAGGGGTAGGTTGGAACTTTGGTTTACTAACGGGAACTGCCCTTATTATAGATTCAACACATCCATCTCTACGTGCAAAAACACAGGGAACATTCGATGTTTTATTAGCACTATCAGGAGCAGCAGGTGGAGCCTTGTCAGGAATGGTTGTTGCACATTCTAGTTATACAATACTATCAATTTCTGGAGCCGTTTTATCATTGTTACTCATTCCAGTAGTTATTTGGTATTTTAGAAGGATTCAGGAAAAAGCATAAGCTTATATAACTGTCTTTGAAGAACCTAAGTAGACATTACTTTACCGGAACCTCCTTTTTCTATTTATTATAGTAAGGAGTTGACATGGCATTAGTGGCATGTGTATAACTACACAATTATTTGGGATTCAGAGAGCATGTAATGAACGGAAGAGATAATTATTTATCACTTTTATTATTGTACGGTGTTCTTGTGGCATTAAGTTCAGTCAATTTTGGTCTAACTGTTTTCTTTTTGTTTTCATCACCTCTCCATATTATTAACAAACACGAAAAGGATTTTAATGAAAATAAAATGATTAGCGTATGTATCTCTAATTTTCAAAATGAATGAATAGTCCTTTTTAAGATTTACACACTTATTCTCCAAGGAAAAATGACTCAATTTTTCGATTTTTTATGTAAATCAAAAAAGAATCATGTTAGAGTAGGTGTGCTGAAAATAATTCAAAAAATTATTTTGCGATATGATTAAAGTAATATTGCCAGAGAGTTTCAATTGGACAAAATTGTAAGTGTTTAATACACTGGGGCTGCAATCAAATATGCACCTGGAATCAATTGCTAAACGGGGGAGTTTATATGAACAACAAGAAAAATATCTTTGATATTGTTATGTACATTATTTTCGGTGTGTTAAGTCTTTTTCTAGTTGCAAAAACTGATTATGGCACTGGAGTTTTAGTGTTTGTTGCAATTTTATACCTCGCTGTTATTGCTTATAAAATTAAGCAAGTATTTAGTAATTCAGATTCTTAAGGTGTAACACAAGGAGGATTTCAATTGAGAAAGAAAAGAGTTATTACTTGTGTTATGGCTGCATCATTGACTTTAGGCTCACTTTTACCTGCAGGTTACGCTTCTGCAAAGGAGGACTCTAAGACAACCCCTTCTTACGAAGAACTAGCTCTACATTACAAAATGAAAAGTGAAAAGATTTCATCGAACGGGAAATTAGTTGAAATTGAGTATGTGAGTGGAAATGAAACTCACAAAGTTCAGATGAACGGAAATAATCATACTGTAAAAGTCGATGGCATAGAACAAAAAGGTTTAAACTTTGAGTATGATGAAAATGTTGCTAAAAGAACAAATTATGAAAACAATAATTTGAAATCAAATGAATTCACAACACAGGCTGCAAAACCTAAAAAGGGATACCATTATGTGGGGACTTTATCTGGGCATACAAAAGCAGCTAAAAATGCGTTATCAGTTACAATGTCATTAGTCGGTATTGTCCCTGGCTTGGGATGGGGGAGTAAGGCTGCCACTATTTTATTCTCTTATTGGGCAAAAGAACAAATCCCTGATGCGTATTATAAATATGATTTATACGAAAAAGGAGCAATGACTGATAGTTGGTATCAGTATGCTACAGTTCAATTTTTTGAAGATAAAGCTCATAAAAAGAAAATGGGCAAACCTTGGACAAGTACTCCTGCAAAAGTAGATTTACCTAATAGCTAATTTTAAAATCACTTTGTCTTTATAAAGGACAAAGTGATTTTTTGTTATACAGAAGTAAAATCCCTCGTCTGAGGAATCTTGGAAAAAACTTGGTTCAATTTTGATATAACATGTTTTTTTCTTGCTAATTTAGTTTTTCTATGTATCGCTACACATTCTAAATAATAAGATATTAGCCGGACGGTTGATGCCAAGCTCAAAAGTTTATATGGAAGTCAAAGCATAAAAAAGGGTGTTACAACGTGTAGTCTTCTTTTTATTTTGCCAACGTAACAAGTGTGAAAGTAATGATTTGTAGGATCAGTTAAGAAAGGTTTAAGATTAGATATTGAAAAATTTTATATATTTTCAATAAAATACTGGTACTATAATAAATGTATACAGATTGTATGGAGATGTAATTAATTAAAAAGGAGTTTTTAATTGCGTTGGAGTAAATGGTTCAATGTTTTTTGTATAGTAGCATTGGGATCAATATATGGTTATAAATTATTTACTAACCAAGAAGTCAGTACTACTCGTTTAATAATAGCTTCTGTAATTGTGTTGTGGAATATTGTTGGACTTTTTAGCAAAGAATCAGTAAAACAAGCACAGCAAGCAAATTAAAAGTCATAAAGTTGGGAAAGAAGGATGTTACTTATGTAGTATCCTTCTTTATTATTCCTTGAAAAATGAAACAAATTGGAGATTACAGCTTATATAATCAATTGAAGTCGTTGATTATTTTCATGAACAGGAGATTTAATGCTTTCTGATGAAATATTATCGTATGAATGTTGCAAGAGGAAACGTTACTCAAAGATTACAGGGATGTGATGAACACTCCTCTTTATCGCACTCACCTGACCCCAAATTGTTGGGGAAGGGCAGGTACGGAAGATAGAGTATTTTTTCTTCGTAACAAATCGAAAAGGTTGGATAATAAAAAACTTATAATCTAAGGCGGTATATAGTTGTGAAAAAGGCGTTATTTCTTATATTAGACCAGTATGCAGATTGGGAAGGTGTTTACTTAGCATCTGCATTAAATCAAAGAGAAGATTGGTCGGTTCACACTGTTTCTTTAGACCCTATTGTAAGCTCAATAGGTGGTTTTAAAACATCTGTCGATTACATAATAGGGTTAGAACCTGCAAATTTTAATTTGCTAGTTATGATTGGCGGGGATTCCTGGAGTAATGACAATAAAAAACTATTACATTTTGTAAAAACTGCATTTCAAAAAAACATTCCAATAGCAGCGATATGCGGTGCAGTGGATTTTTTGGCGAAGAATGGTTTGCTGAATAATCATAGCCATACAGGTAATTTTGTTTACTTATGGAAAGATTACAAACAATATAAACCGATTAGCAGTTTTGTAGAGAAACAAGCAGTAAGAGATAAAAATTTGGTTACTGCTAATGGAACTGCCCCTATTGAATTTACTAATTTAATTTTAGAGATGATTGATTTTGATACTCCTGAGAACATAGAGAAAATGATGTATATGAATCGTTATGGTTTTTATCATTTTTGTGATAAATATGGAAATCCATTTGTTGATTAATTTGCTGGAAATGATTTTCCCGAATAGGGGGCTTTGCGATTGAGTTGAATTTCCTAATAAAGCAAAGAAAGATGATTTGAGGTCAAGTTTAACAAATAATGCCATCAATATTAATTTGCAGTTATTTCCGATTCCTGATATAATAAAGAAGAATTATTTTTGTTCGGTGTAAAGGATAGTATGAAGATTGACTTTTCGTCTTGATGATACTTTGGGCAAGGATAGTATATACTGTGTGGTTACACACTAGGAGGCAACAAAAATGGAACAAGGTACAGTTAAATGGTTTAATGCAGAAAAAGGTTTTGGCTTTATCGAACGCGAAAATGGAGACGATGTATTCGTACACTTTTCTGCAATCCAAAGTGACGGATTCAAATCTTTAGACGAAGGTCAAAAAGTATCGTTTGACGTTGAGCAAGGTGCTCGTGGAGCTCAAGCTGCTAACGTTCAAAAAGCTTAATCTTCAATCGTTTATACAAACAGGCTCTTTATATAGGGCCTGTTTTTTTATGTCTATATCATACTCAATAAAAAACCCTACTCAACGTTCGAGTAGGGAGATGCTACAAGGTAATAGAAAAAGATTTAAAACTTCAAAGGTTTGTTTACAGTATAACATACTGGATTGACAATATGCGGAATGTATATAAATTATTTAATGTTTTGTTCAAATATAGATAACTGACTCTTTTTTTCACTAACCTGTTCGTTCATTTAAGTAAGATTAGATGAATTATAAAAATGGTTTCATCTAAATGTTATCAACTCGCATATCTCTTTTATGAGAAGAAGATAAACAATTATTATTCAATGTTGCAGTGGATATAAGAAATTCTTAAAAATAATGAGGAGATCGATTGTTTTTTTCTCCTGGAAATAATCACTTAGAGATACCTAAAACAATGAAAGCCCTACCTCTCTTCCATCCTTACGGCTCCTTGTCCGTGCCAGTGTGAATCAGGATACTAAAAAAAGTGACTATTTTATTGAGTTTTTTGGTAAAACTTCAATCTTCGCAGAAGAAATGTAAATAATAAAAATGGATTAGAATGTAGGAATAACAAAAGAGGTCGTTAATGTTCTAAACATAAGTTGGAGAAGATTTGCTTTTCATCATAATATTCCGAAATATCTTTTGGGATGTATCTAACCAAAACTTTTTATTTGTTTTTCAGTGATTCCTTTAATTACTTCCAGTTCACTAATCAAAAATTCATATGCATTATCCAGCATTTTTTTTTCGCTTGCATTAAGTGCTTTTTCTTTCTTCATACGCATTAAATCACGTACAACTTCAGCACCTTCTTGTATTTCACCTGTTTTTATTTTGTCCGTGTTTATTTTGTACCTTTGCTTCCATGGCAGTAACCTATCGGATTCTCCATGCTGAAAAATGTGCATAATGTGTTTTAATGCAAGTATATCGGTAACTGGTCGTATATTCGAACTCAATATTTTACTCGTTGGAATCATAACTGTCATATTACTGATTGACATTCTTATGACATAATACTGTTGTTTTTCCTCTAAGAATTCTTTTTCTTCTATGGCTTCAATTATACCTGCTCCGTGCATTGGATAAACAATGTTATCGCCAATTTGAAACATATCATCCACCTCCATATATGGTATCCTTCTTAAGATTACCATATATGGAGGTGTAATATCAAAATTTTAATAATAACATGATCGAATTTTTGATGTCAATAACTTTTTTGAAAAAACAGATCAAGCAAAAACAATAGGGAACGTGTCGGATTTCCAATCAGGAAAAGGTCAATTGATCCGTGTGAGCAGTTTTTCATTGGCTCAATGACATTACAGAAATGATTTGAGTAGATAAGAAAGAACGATATTCGTGAAATGTCAGCTAAAAATATTTAAAGCACATGATTAAGTTCTAATTTCTTTACCGATTTGATATGGATAACGGCCGACTTACTTAATGATGCATTTTCACTTATCTTGCAAGCAGAAAAAGGTTTGTTGATAAACATTTAGCCACCAAATTGGCATTATTATCAGGGAAATTGACAACCTTCAAATGGGTATTGAGGCGAGAAGAAAAATAAAGAAAGGAGAGATTATAAATGAAGACCAGAACATAAAGAAGTAAAGGGGAAAGAACAAGGTTAATTGAAAAGCAAACTATATAAAATAGTTTGCTTTTTTTTGTTATGACTTCACTTCTTTTTCTTTCTCTTTAATGACTAATAAAACACCGCTCAGAATTAAAAACGAACCTATCCAAAATGTCCCGCCTATTTGTTCTCCAAGCAGAATCCATCCGAGTAAGGTTCCAACCAGAGGCTGAAAAAAGAAAAAGAGGCCTCCACTTGAGGCATTTAATAATTGTAAGCCGTGGTTCCACAATAAAAATGCACAAGCTGTTGAAACAATTCCCAAATACAAAAGGCCACCTAGAATTTTAGGGTCAAGCAGTAGTGGCGTAAAAATCGTGCTAGGGGAGTACCATTAACAGGGACTCCATTTATTAATAGAATAAACTTTATGAATTCATTTTTTTGTATGATAATGGCGTCATATTCATCGCTTGTTGAAATTTACTTATGAAATAACTGGTACTGTTAAATCCAACTTGATAAGACACTTCTGTCACATTGGATTCAGGGTGTTGCAGTAATAATAAGCTTTTTTGAATTCTATAATCCATTACATAACGTAATGGCGTCTTATTCAGCATTCGTTTAAAATAACGGCAGCATTCAGAACGGCTCAGTTGGCCAGCTTTTGCAATGTCCTCTAATGTGATTTTTTCAACATAATGGAGATGGATCCAGTTTAACATTTGTTTCATTCGATGACTTTTTATCATTTCAGATTGATCGTACTCTAATTGAAAACCATTAACGACCAGGTTTTTCCACATTAACGTTAATTGCATCGTAATGTCAATCTCATAGAGCGATGTCTTTTGTTGAATCAATTGATTTATTTTTTTAACAGCATCTAGAATATTTTTTGCCCACTGTTGATTTCCAGCCAAAAATAAATAGGGCAAATTGGTTGAAAACATATAGGGCTGAACATAGCTTGAATACAGTTCCTGAGATAAAACGAAATGGGGTGACACATTCAAGCAAATATACGTACAATCCGAGCCTTCCTTTTCTTCGGCCATGTGCAGGTAGCCGCTATTGATAAATAATCCATCCCCTTCGTGAACCTCTATTTTTTCTTCATTTATTTGAAAGAGAGCTATCCCTTTTAGTATCAAAACAAATTGGATTTCATCATGCCAATGAAGCGGAATATAGCCATTTATATTTTGATTGATCGTTGTCTTGTAGCAGGCAACTGGCAATTCTACCGTTCGGTGCTCTGTTAATTCTTTTAAATTTTGATCGATCACAAAATTCTTCATTCTGACTTCACACCTCAATATATTTATATTTTTTCATTCAATTTGAGTATTTTTTATCATGTTTTGCATTTATTATAACACTATTATTATATTTATTAGTGAGGAGTCATGTATGAATACTTCCAATAGAAGAATGGGATTGTTCTATGTTATCACAGGGGCGACATGTTGGGGGATTGGAGGCACAGTAGCCAAAAAACTTTTTCAAGAATATCAAATTGATGTCAATTGGCTTGTAACGACACGCTTGCTTACGGCTGGAATGTTACTTTTAATGCTGCAACTGTTCAGAAAGGATCGTTCCCAGGTTATTGAGGTGTGGAAACACAAAGCGTCGGCTGGCCAGCTTCTAATTTTTGGCCTATTGGGAATGCTAGCTGTGCAGTACACATATATGGCATCCATTCAACATGGGAATGCTGCCGTTGCTACGTTATTGCAATATTTATCCCCAGTAATCGTCATTATCTACACGCTGTTGCGAAAACAAACGGTTCTTACCAAACAAGATATCATAACTGTTGTACTTGCTTTAGTGGGTTGCTTTTTTTTGTTAACAAATGGTTCAATGTCTCAACTTTCAGTGCCGGCAGCTGCAGTAGTATGGGGAGTTTTATCAGGATTCGCGGCAGCTTTTTATACTTTGTATGCCGTTGGTTTATTAAATAAATTTGATTCTCTTGTCGTTGTAGGTTGGGCTATGATTATTGGCGGTTTTGCATTGGGTTTTATCCATCCGCCATGGCAACTGGATTTTCAACGATTAACTGCTGAGGCGTATGCATATATCTTATTCGTGATATTATTTGGAACAATGATTGCGTTCTGGTTCTTCATAAAAAGCTTGGAAAGCCTCTCTCCAAAAGAAACAAGCCTACTAGGCAGTCTAGAGCCTCTATCAGCTGTTGTAACAACTGTCGTTTGGTTAAAAGCGCCATTTGGTTCTTTTCAATGGATTGGTGCTATTTGTATTATAGGGATAACTTTAATATTGGCTTTACATAAAGAGCCTTCTATGGAGAGTGAAAAATCGATATTAAAGATTAGGAATCATGCAAATCGGGATATATAGGGGCTTTTTTTGCTTACATGACCGGTCC
This sequence comes from Bacillus subtilis subsp. subtilis str. 168, assembly GCF_000009045.1. Classification (GTDB taxonomy): domain Bacteria; phylum Bacillota; class Bacilli; order Bacillales; family Bacillaceae; genus Bacillus; species Bacillus subtilis. The sequence continues at coordinate 563,490 of NC_000964.3, forward strand.
GGCAATGAAAAACACTGGTGGAGTTTGAGCCCTCTCGGCAGTATCAAAAATACCAAGGGTTTTGACGCCCTAGGTATTTTTTCTTCAAGAACCTTCAATTTTTCTTCTCTGATTGAAAAACGTATTACTTTTTTGTGATTGGTATCCAAATTTCACTTTTAAAAGATGGTGATGTTACATCCTTATGCTCGTTCCACAATATTTCTGGACCTTCTATTTGTTCGTAATTTGACGATGGAAACCATTCGGAATAAATGCGTCCCCATACTTCTTGCAGTGTATCCGGAAATGGCCCGATTGATTCGAATACAGCCCATGTTGAGGCAGGAACTTCAAGCCGTGAGAAGTTATCTGGACACCGTTTCGTTGTGGCTGCGCCAATATAGTGATCGAGCTCTCCGTTTTCCTCTGTCCGACCTTCAGAAAAATTCGTGGATGCACTAATGAGGCCTGATGGTGCTACATTAGATAGCTCTTTTAGTTTATTTATTGCTTTTTCATCTAAACTTTCCCACATAGATGCAATTTCCGGATTAATTCCTTTGAAAATAATAGGAACTCTTTTTTTAATGCCAACGATGCGAAATGCCTCTTTTTCTTCAATACGGTAGTTCATTTCATTTCCTCCTTTAATTGTTAGCTGGAAGGTCATTCGTGGATAAGCTTTAAGGGAATGGCCATTAAATCTGGCTTTTGATGGGTTTATGCCATGTAAATTTTGGAATGCCCGTGCAAAAGAATCTGGTGAGTTATAACCGTACTTTATTGCAATATCAATCACTTTTACATTGCTGTCTTTCAGTTCAAAAGCTGCAAGAGTAAGACGTCTGCGACGAATATATTCCGATAATGAAATACCTGCAAGGAAGGAAAACATCCTTTTAAAATGATATTCAGAGCAGAAAGCAAGCTTTGCTGCCTCTTGAAAATCAATATCATTAGTGAGGTTTTCTTCAATATACTTTAACGCCCTATTCATACTTTTAAGCAAATCCATTTATTTGGCCTCCTTTAACCAAAGAATAACAGGAGTGAAATGTATTTATCCGACATTCTGTGCACAGTTTTGCAGGATGACTTATATGAAATAAAGTAAGTGATTCACTTGTATTTGTACAGGTTTTATTGAAGCATGCTGTTCATAAAAAGGCATCAATAAAAGAAAGTTATAATTGTCTTATAAACGGCACATTCATATAATTGAGTGAAAAAGGATGCGTATCATGCCTATCAATTCTTTTGAAAATTATCCGATGAGCTGGAAGCCATCGATTGATAAAGCTGAAAAGCCTATTTATAAAGCACTTGCAGGGCAATTGGAACAGGATATTTTAAACGGAGTTTTATTACCTGGAACAAAACTTCCTCCACAGCGAGAATTGGCCGATTATCTAGATTTAAATGTGAGTACGATTTCAAAAGCATTTAAAGTGTGTGAGTTAAAAGGGCTGCTGAGTGCGACTGTAGGGAGCGGCACATTTGTATCGTATGATGCGTTGTCGAATGCGTATTTACTTGAGGATACTAAGCCGACACATTTAATTGAAATGGGAGCAATACTTCCAGATCACGCTTCATATGAGCCCTTGTTATACCAACTGAAAAACATGGTTCATGAGGAGGATTATGAAAAATGGTTTAGCTATGGCCGGGCAGGTGAAAGCCTTTGGCAAAAAGATGCAGCTGTAAAGCTCATCCAAAGAGGCGGATTTGAAACATCCGTTGATCACATTTTATTTGCAAATGGAGGGCAAAATGCGATTGCAGCGACATTGGCGAGTCTTTGTAAGCCTGGAGATCGCATCGGAGTTGACCATCATACGTACCCTGGATTAAAAACTGTTGCATCATTGCTTAGTGTGCAAATCGTACCGATAAAATCAGAAAACGATGAAATGAGTCCGGAGTCACTTGAATATGCGTGTAAAAACGAAAATATTAAAGGTTTGTATTTAATCCCGGATTATCATAATCCGACGACTTCCTTTATGTCTGTTGAGAATCGAAGAATGGTTGCAGACATTGTAAAGAAATATAATCTGTTTGTTATTGAGGATGCATCGTACCATCTTCTCAACAAAAATCCGCTTCCGGCACTCGCCTCATTCGCACCGCAACAGGTTATTCATATTGCAAGTTTATCAAAATCGTTAGCGCCAGGCCTGCGTTTGGCTTATGTAGCAGTGCCGAGACAATATAAGGAGCCAATATCAAAGGCGCTTTATAATTTAAATATAACTGTTTCCCCGCTATTAGCTGAACTTACTGCTCGCACGATTGTATCAAATCAATTTGAAGTCTTAATTGAGAGTCATCGTGAACAAACCATTCGCAGAAATCAACTCGTAAACCGATATGTTGCGGGATATACATGTTTAGGTGTTGAAACAGGCATTTTTCGTTGGTTGTTGTTACCGGGTAAAATGTCTGGTGCCGAATTTGAAGAATTGGCTGCTCGACTTGGCGTGCAAGTGTATGCGGCTGAACGCTTTGTAGTGGGAAATAGTTGTCCTGAAAGGGCTGTAAGGGTTTCTGTCTGTGCACCAAAAACACTTGAAGAGCTTGAACAAGGATTAATGATCCTGAGACGTTTGCTAGACGATCTTACCTAATATTGTTTGCCATACAATTATGACATTGTATGGCTTTTTTGTGCGTGTTATGATGATCCACATCTAGAGGGAGGTTTATACAAAATTGGCTTTTAGAAAGGAAGGTCAGATGATGTTAGACAAGGACAGCGTAAAAGCAATAGATGTTCAAACTGCTTCATTACAGAGCTACATCAGTTCACCAGAAAAACAAAAATCGTTATACAAGCGTACACTATTCGTTGTGAGTATCTCACAAATTTTTGGCGGTGCGGGGCTGGCGGCAGGAGTGACTGTCGGTGCGCTTATTGCACAGCAAATGCTTGGCACTGATGCGTTTGCTGGTTTGCCTTCTGCTTTATTTACTTTAGGGTCAGCAGGATCTGCATTAATTGTTGGAAGACTTTCTCAACGTTATGGCCGTCGAACAGGTCTTTCAGCTGGCTTTATGATTGGCGGACTTGGAGCAATAGGCGTTATTATGGCAGCAATCATAAATAGTATTTTCTTGTTATTTATTTCGTTGCTTATTTACGGTGCAGGTACAGCCACTAATTTACAGGCCCGTTATGCAGGTACAGACTTAGCAAATCATAAGCAGCGAGCGACTGCTGTTAGTATAACCATGGTTTTTACTACATTTGGCGCAGTGGCAGGTCCAAGCTTAGTGAATGTGATGGGGGATTTCGCTCTTTCTATTGGTGTTCCATCACTTGCTGGCCCTTTCATTTTAGCCGCAGCAGCATATATGTTAGCAGGTGTGGTCCTTTTCATTATGCTTCGTCCAGATCCATTAGTTATAGCAAGAACAATAGAAGCGGCAAATGAAGAGCCTGGTGATAAAGGACATTTGGCGGCAACTGAGCATACAGAAAACAAAAAAGGGATAATCGTTGGGGCAACGGTTATGGTTCTTACCCAAATAGTAATGGTAGCTATTATGACAATGACACCGGTTCATATGAGACATCATGGGCATGACTTGGGTGCAGTCGGTCTTGTTATTGGTTTTCATATAGGTGCTATGTATCTCCCTTCACTTGTTACAGGTGTTCTTGTAGATAGGTTGGGACGTACCGCAATGGCTATTTCCTCTGGAACAACGTTGCTTTTGGCAGGTGTAATAGCAGCATTTGCTCCGGGAGAATCTATGATTCTTCTCGTCATTGCTCTTTCTTTACTGGGATTAGGGTGGAATTTTGGTTTGATAAGCGGGACTGCCCTTATTGTAGATTCAACTGATACTGCCACACGAGCTAAAACGCAGGGGACAGTGGATGTTCTGATTGCGTTGTCAGGAGCTGCTGGCGGAGCATTATCTGGAATGATTGTGGCAGGTTCAAGTTACCTCGCATTATCACTTATTGGAGGGATTTTGTCCTTATTACTCATTCCGGTGGTGGTATGGTCTAGGGGCCGCTAAAGGGTAGGATTGTTTAATTTACATTAATTTGTTATATTGTTAGATAAAGTATATTGCAGCATCTAATATTCTAACGAACTATAGTTGCTCCATTAAATCTATTATAAAGATTTGACCAGGATTCCTTATAGCTGTGTCACTCACTGCATATTCTTTAATTGAATCACATAAAATGGTTATCGGATTTGAAAAAGGCAGGATTACTCGCTTTAGGTAAAGGAGTCATAACGTTGTTAAAAAGGTTTTCTCTTGTTATTGTTACACTAATGATGTCTATCGTTGTTGTTTTAGCGGCTGCTAAAGAGTCGCCTGGAGATCATGTCATCTCATTTGATGAACCTATTATCTTGATGATCTCAATTGGAATCGTTGTATTTTTATTGATCCCTCCATTAGTCATGTCCTTTTTTGGCAATTTGGTTGTAAGAATAATATCTGGTGTATACCAATGTTTTATCGTTTTCACTTTTCTGGGGCTCATTCCAATTGGATTTCTTATTCCCAATGGCTTTTTGACAATTCTAGTTTCTATTGCAGGAACTTTAGTCAGTATAGCTAGTGTTGCCGTAACCTTATGCATTGGCAAGAATAAAAAAGATATATAATCATCGAATTGTTATTTTTTCAGATTGTCAGTGAAATAATTATACAAAAAGAGAAGGCTTGTGGGCCTTCTTTTTTTGTTGTTGCATCATCCCCACTTTGAGCTTAATCTATTGAATAATAAGAGAAGGAACCTATAGAAGAATAAAATAAATACCGAGATGTCAAAAATAAAACTGGACTTCATTATTGTGAATTCACGTAAATGTAAAAAGATTGGAAAGAGGGGAATTCCTTCATGACAAATAGCAGAACAAATCCGAAGGTTGATGAATTTTTAAGTAAAGCGAAAAAGTGGAAGGAAGAATTTGAGAAGTTGAGAACCATCATTCTTGACTGTGAGCTGACTGAAGATTTTAAGTGGATGCATCCTTGTTACACATATCATAATAAAAATATTGTTTTAATACATGGGTTTAAAGAATATTGCGCGCTTCTGTTCCACAAAGGCGTCTTATTACAGGATACAGATGGAATTCTCATTCAACAAACGGAGAATGTACAGGCGGCGCGCCAGATTCGGTTTACAAATGTTCAGGAAATAAATGAGCTAGAAAACATTTTGAAAGCCTATATTCACGAAGCCATTGAAGTTGAAAAAGCCGGTTTGAAAGTGGATGTTAACAAAAATATTGAATTGAACATTCCTGAAGAACTTCAAAATAAATTCGATGAAATCCCTGCATTGAAAATTGCTTTTGAAGCTTTGACCCCGGGACGGCAAAGAGCGTACACTCTTTATTTTTCTCAAGCCAAACAATCCAAAACCCGAGAATCGAGAGTCGAAAAATATGTGCAAAAAATTCTCGATGGAAAGGGATTAAAGGATTAGGCACGCCAAGGTTCAGGCTAAAGGAATAGCATCATAGCGTAATAAGATCATTTCTATAGAAGAAAAACAAGCATAGTAAGATGCTTGTTTTTTCTTAGGACAACATTCACTTACTGCTGAAATGCTTCTAACATTGTATGCCACTAGACAGCGTTATAAAATATTAATGCAACACCTAGAAATCTATCCAATGAAATAGCTCAATGGTATGGCTCATTACATTTAGAATGCCTAGGAGAACTAATAGAACCGGAAGATTTTTAGCAAGTTACTACACTCCAAACTTTGTTTTTGTATTAATATACCTTATTAACCATTGTTTTTAGTCAGGTGCAGACAAACGAATACTGATTAATGAATCATCATGATATCAATGAGCCGCTTGATTTTTTCATCGTCGCCTGTATCAACGTACACTGTTTTTCTGTTTTTTATGATACTCTCAGTCACTTCCCGCATGACGCCTTTTTCTATATCATCAGCGGAATCCCAGCGTAAAGGCACATTATATACATGAATTGTGCCATCCCCATTGCCATGATAAGTGACTGATCCATCCACTAAACGAGAACCTGCCAACTGGGTCACATTTTCTGGATAGCTGGCACTTGTATCATCATTAGGATTAATTGGCTCGCCAGCCGCAATATGTCGAACATTTAATTCATCTATCTCTTGATTAGGTCCAAGTTGAAGCCAAACTCTGGCATATTCAATTTTTTCCGAAGAGTATGCTGCCAATACATTGTCTTCTTTGCTTTTCTCTTCTGCTGAAGAGGTATCATTTGCAGCTTTTGTTGCGGATTCTTCTGATTCTGTTATTGGCTCCGCTTCATCCTTGCGTATTTTGGTGCTCTCTTCAGGCTCAGTGTGTTTTTCGTCAGTTTGCACAGCAGAAGCTTGATTTGAAGGTTGTTGTGCTTCTCCATCCTTACTGTCCGTACATCCAGCAAGCAAAATCATAAGCAGCAGGGCAGTATTGCAATAACATATCTTTCTGCGTTTCTTCATTTTTTCATTCCTCTCTATTAATTCAGGTCAGCTTCATATATAAGTTTATGTATCTAAATATTACCATGGAATAGATAGGATGATATTGAAAACTGTTTAAGAAGAGGAAACGATCTTGAATAGCATCGCGAAAACCTAAGAATCTTAAGAAGTTTTGCCCCTTTTTCTTCAGGTATTGAATGTAAAGTGGGATATAAATGCAAACAAAAACGAAATGCCTTATCCACCTCGTGTCATGGCAGAAAAAGTGGGGGATTTATTAGAGCGGATTTGATAATGGCGGCAGGTAAATGGGTGTTGACTTATATGTCTAAGCGGGAGACTCAAGTCTGCTCGATCGCATACAAAATACCAAGGGCCAGCAACCCTTGGTATTTTTATACCTTCATGCATTTTTGAAGTTTATGCTTAAAGGTCTGCCTTACTTTGCAAATCGCCGAGCTGCTGCAACGCACATGATAACGGCGATATTCACTGCTACGAGTGCCCAGCCCACTTTCTCGTGCAGAATCACTGAGGCAAGCAGCAGTCCAAAAAAAGGCTGGAGAAGCTGGAGCTGCCCAACCGCTGCAATTCCCCCTTGGGCAAGACCTCGATACCAGAACACGAAGCCAATCAGCATGCTGAATAAGGATACATATGCAAGACTGAGCAGTGCGGGAACGCCGATCGCCGACCATGAGTCCGGCGTAAAAAAGAACGACAATGGCAGCATAAGAGGAAGCGACAGAACGAGTGCCCATGAGATCACCTGCCAATTCCCCAGACGCCGTGAAAGTTTGGCCCCTTCTGCATAACCAAGACCGCATACGACAATAGAAGCCAGCATGTACGCGTCGCCAAGCGGGGATGAACCTCCCCCCTGAATGAGGGCGAAACCTGCTACTAACAAGCTGCCGGCAGCTGAGAAAATCCAGAAGACGGGGCGAGGGCGTTCACCCCCGCGCAGTACGCCGAAGACTGCCGTTGCGAGTGGAAGAAGTCCAATGAAGACAATGGCGTGTGCGGATGTGACATGCTGAAGCGCTAAAGCTGTCAGCAACGGGAAACCAATCACTACGCCGAACGCTACCACTAACAATGAAATGAGATCTCTTTTGGCAGGATGCTGCTGCCGGAAGATGAGAAGGAGACCTCCCGCCAGTACACCAGCTATCGCAGCACGGCAAACTGTGAGAAATAACGGATCGAAGTCTGACACAGCCAAACGGGTCGCAGGCAGCGAGCCGCTGAAAATGAGTACGCCTATAAAACCATTTATCCAGCCATTTGTTGTTTTGTTCATTATAATCACTCCACATATCTTTCTTGTTCATTGTCTGTATTTTCTTAACAAAACCAGCAGCTAAGGATTACAATGACTATAAACTGGAATTGGCCTTTTATAAACAGCCAGTTTTCATAAAAAAATGCATACCAGTTAGGAGAACAACGCGCAAATGGATATCACGCCTTTTTTGAATAGAACTCTGGATATTCCGCTTTATCAGCAGCTTTATCGGTATTTTAAAGAAAATATGCATCGGGGCCGTATTCAAAAAGGAATGAAGCTTCCTTCAAAAAGACTCCTGGCGAATCAGCTTTCCATCAGCCAAACGACTGTAGAACGTGCCTATGAACAGCTCGCTGCTGAAGGTTATATTGTGAGCAAGCCAAGAAGCGGGTGGTTTGCTGATTATCATGATTCTGATTTTGCTTATGATAGAATGCCAAGCACAACACCCATTCAACAAGAAGCAGAAGAAAATAAACAATGGATTGATTTTCATTATGGGAATGTAGATTCTTCTTACTTCCCTTTTTCCGCATGGCGAAAAAGCATGGTCAATAGCTTAGACCAATATGGACACGAGCTTTATCGGCCGGGACATGTTTTAGGAGAGTTTGAGCTGAGAACACTCATTGCAGAGTACCTGTATCAATCTCGGGGGGTTCATTGCGGCCCTGAACAAGTGATTATAGGTGCCGGGAACCCTATTCTGCTGCAAATCTTGTGCCAAGTTTTTGAGCCGAATATTTCTATAGGGTATGAGGATCCTGGTTATCCAAGAGCACGCAAGATTTTTGAAGCCAACCGCATGAATATTGTTCCTATACCAGTCGATGATGAGGGAATCTGTATACAGAAGATCAAAGAACAGCAGCCAAACCTTGTATATGTCACACCTTCCCATCAATTTACGCTGGGAACCATAATGACAATAAACAGAAGAATTCAGCTGCTCAAATGGGCGGCCGAAAATCAATCCTTTATCATAGAGGATGATTATGACGGGGAATTTAGGTACACAGGACAGCCGGTTCCTTCTCTGCAAGGGCTTGATCAGCATAACCGTGTCATTTATATGGGCACTTTTTCTAAGTCTCTTTTGCCCTCGCTGCGTATCAGCTATATGATTCTTCCTTCGCCTCTTTTAAAAAAGGGTCATGAAATCACGTCCTTATATAAGCAGACAGTGTCCTGCCACAGTCAGCTAACCCTAGCTGAATTTATAAAAAATGGAGAGTGGCAAAAACACATCAACAGAATGAGAAAACTTTACCGCAAAAAAAGAGCCATTGTATTAGAGGCAGTGCAAAGGGAATTAGGAGAGCATGTCAGAATCCGCGGAGAAAACTCTGGGCTTCGTATCTTACTTGACGTTTATTTGCCATTTGGTGAAAAAGAGTTAATTGAGAAGGCGAAAAAACATGGAGTAAAAATTTATCCTGTTTCTCTTTCTTATCAACATCATCCTCCTACAAAAACGGTCTCGCTCGGGTTTGCAGGGGTTTCTGAATCCGACATAAGAGAAGGCATAAAAAAACTGAAGGCTGCCTGGAAGATATGAGGGAGCTTTCAGTTTAGCAAAACGGCCAAGTGACGACTAAGTGTTGAGAGCTGTTCAATATTTTTTAAGTATATGATGAGTGCCTGCAGTCCAGGCCACGATACGTCTGTTTAGCGAAAAACAGAATTTTTTATTTGCTCCTCACAGTGCTAAAATAAACAAAATAGACAATTGAAAAAATAGAGGTGTAAGAATGAAGTTAGATGAGTTTACAATTGGCCAGGTCTTCAAAACGAAATCATTAAAAGTATCAAAAGATGATATTATGCGGTTTGCGGGTGAATTTGACCCTCAGTATATGCATGTAGATGAAGAAAAAGCGAGTAAAGGCAGATTTAATGGAATTATCGCTTCCGGCATACAAACACTGGCCATATCTTTTAAACTTTGGATTGAAGAAGGTTTCTATGGAGACGATATTATAGCCGGAACAGAGATGAATCATATGACATTCATAAAACCCGTATATCCGGATGATGAATTGTTTACAATTGTTGAGGTTCTTGATAAGCAGCCAAAGAGAAATGAATTGGGAATACTCACAGTATTGCTATCTACTTATAATCAAAAAGAAGTAAAAGTGTTTGAAGGTGAGTTATCTGTATTGATCAAACGATAACTCAGAAAGCCCGCTTTTCGCGGGCTCGATTGAAGCAGATGGGTGAAAGATGTTAGCGGGTTTCCTTTGAAAAATAAGAGGTTAAAACATCATAAACAATAGGCAAAGAAGTAAATCCCTCATCTTCTAGAAAATGACCTCCGTGCTGAACTTCATATAACGCAGCATCAATTTGTTGTGCCAGATCCTTGCTGAATGAAAAAGGCACAATTTGGTCGTCCTTAGAAGCAATGACAGCACGGTGCTTCGCGGACTCGATGATTTTTTGATGATCAAACGATCCCTGTGTAAATTCATCTAACATCTGTAAAGTGGGCAATGATTTGGCAAAGCCGGAAACAAGTATGATTCCGCCAAGCTGTTTTCGTAATTGAAGATGTTCCAAAAATCTCAAAATGGCGGGGCAACCTAAGCTGTGCGCAACCAAATACGTATTTTCATGTAAAGTGTGCTGATATAAAGAGAGTGTATCCAGCCAATCCTCAAGTCTTGGCTGGAGCGGATTAGGCATGTTTAAAATGTCTGCTTGGACCCCATCTGCGAGCAGACGTTTTTTCAGCCAAGGGAACCAATGATTTGTTGAGGAGGCTCTGTAGCCATGAATGATATAGACTTGTTTTGTCATTATTTCCTCCTAAGAAATATTTTCATTCAGTATAAAATTCCTCTCATTGGGAAACAAGTACGCACTTTTTTGTAAGTAGCTTTACATATGAGGCCCTCCTTGTGCCATTCCCCACTTACACATCTCATCTATGAGGGGATACAAAGATCGCCCTCTGTCAGATAACGAATACTCTACTTTCAGTGGGGTGTGAGAAACCTCAGACCGATGAATAAGGCCGTCAGTTTGCAATTCCTTAAGCTGTGCGCTTAACATTTTATGGGTGATGAAGGGCATAGCCCTTTTCAGCTCGCCGTATCTCATCGTTTTTTCACACCCTAACTCATAGAGAATTCTCATTTTCCATTTGCCCCCTATAAGAGATAAGGTGTATTCAAATGGGGCTTGTTTACTGCGGCACAGGCTATTCATTGTAATCAAACCTCCTTTTTTAAGTATCATATCAGAATAAATTAGGATTTTCGGTGTTGAAGTTTGAGGGCGATTCACGATCTGAAGTGAAAGGGGCCGCTTGCTCAACAGGCGGCACGGTACATGAATGTTCTAAGTCAAAGAGGGTTACCTTACTGTTAGTTACTTTATTTAAAAAAACGCATGTTTTTAGCTGAAAATATCTATTATGGTATATTTAAATATAAAGAAATATTTGAGAAATGAGGAATGGTATGAATACACCCAAAAAACATAAGAAATTTAAAGCGAAAATGATTCTCCAAATCATCATGGTTATCATTGGAGGAATCATAGCGGCATATGGACTAGAAACAGTGCTCATTCCAAACAGTGTATCTGATGGAGGGGTGACGGGTCTTAGCATCGTTGGTTCACAGCTATTCAACTTGCCGCTGGGGATTTTGATTGCTGTGATCAACATTCCATTTGTCTGGTTAGGATATAAGCAAATTGGGAAAAGCTTTGCATTATTATCAATTATCGGAATCGTATCGCTTGCCGCGGGGACAAGCTTTTTCCACCACACACCCGCTATCATAGAAGGAGATACCCTGTTAATTACCGTTGTCGGCGGGATTATCCTTGGATTCGGAATGGGGCTGGCGCTGCGTAATGGCGGCGCATTAGATGGAATTGACATGCTTGCTGTGCTGCTATCCCGAAAACTGCCATTCGGAACGAGCGATCTCATTCTATTCTTAAACCTATTTGTGTTTATTTTTGTTTCCACAGTATTTGGCTTACAAGGGGCATTGCTTTCAGTCATTGCTTACTACATTGCATCCAAAGTGATTCATGTTGTGGAGGAAGGCTTAAGCGGCTCTAAAACCTTTCAAATTATTACAACCCAACCTGAATTAATGGTAGAGACAATACGTGATCAATTAGGCCGAAGCGCCACATATAAAGAAGCTTACGGGGGTTTTTCCCACGAGAAATTTAAAGAAATCACATGTGTCATCAACCGTTTAGAAGAAACCAAACTAAAGGAAATTATTAATGATATTGATAAAACTGCCTTTGTTACCGTGTATGATGTAGCTGAAGTGAAGGGCAGCAATTTTAGAAATCTTAATCATCACTAAAAAATAGAATGACCTTTTTAACCGTAACTGACATGCCGCGGGTAATTTAATCAAAAACACTTTTTTGAGGCTTGTGGGTGAATAACCGGTGAAGGTCTGAATCACAGAAATACCAAGGGCGTCAAAACCCTTGGTATTTTTTCTGGTTATTAGATTTTATCTTCAGCTTTACGTGCTGCTTCGAGCTTATCAATCCTGTCTTTATATTTTTCTCCCCAGTCCTTCATGTGCAGGATAACAGGTTCTAATGTTCTTCCAAACTCAGTTAAAGAGTATTCGACTTTTGGAGGGACCTGTTTATAAACCTCGCGGTGAATCACGCCATCCCGTTCCAATTCTCTTAATTGTAGCGTGAGCATACGCTGGGTAATTTTTGGGTATAGTTTTCGAAACTCATTAAACCTCTTTTTACCGTCAATGAGATGATAAAGAAGAATGCCTTTCCACTTACCTCCGATGATATCTAATGTTGTCTCCACCGGACATCCTTCAAAGTCATCAGAAGAATAATCAATGCCGAGTTTACGATTTCTCAAGCTGTTCACTCCTAATAGTATACTTTTTGATACTATATACATTCAATGTGCGTACTTTTTATATTTTAATATACATCATATAATGATGTCACATCTAAGGAATGAAAGGAATGGATCATATGAAAACACTCGTACTCGTTGTACATCCGAATATAGAATCCTCTCGTATCAATAAAAAGTGGAAAGAAGCCGTTTTAAGTGAACCAGATGTAACTGTCCATGATCTTTATGAAAAATATCGCGATCAACCAATTGATGTGGAATTTGAACAACAGCAGCTCCTGGCCCATGACCGTATCGTTTTTCAGTTTCCATTATACTGGTACAGCAGCCCACCGCTTTTAAAACAGTGGTTTGATGAAGTGTTTACGTTTGGCTGGGCTCATGGTCCCGGCGGAAATAAATTGAAGGGGAAAGAGTGGGTAACTGCCATGTCCATCGGTTCACCTGAACACTCTTATCAAGCCGGCGGATATAACTTGTTTTCGATAAGCGAGCTGACAAAACCGTTCCAAGCATCTGCCCATTTAGTAGGCATGACCTATCTGCCTTCCTTTGCCGAATATCGCGCCAATACAATCAGTGACCAAGAAATTGCCGAAAGTGCGAATCGGTATGTAAAGCATATTACAAATATAGAATTAAACCCGAAGGTTCGCCTGCAAAGGTATTTGAAACAGCTGGAGAGTGTCGATTTAACATAAAGATTGATTTTTGAAAATCCTGTACTCACCAAGCAGGATTTTTTCTTGTTCAGCAGAGGGATTTTAACATATAGCAAAAAAAGAAGAAGCCACCAAAAATAAGCTATTTGCTTGGTCCTGACTGCTTATTTTTGGTGAAATACTTATTTCTCTGTGATGAAATAAAGCAAAGCGATGACCGGAAAAGCGATTCCAATCCATAATGCTGTACTCCATCCGCCTGAGGCATATGCCCATCCTCCAATTGATGACCCTATCGCACCGCCTAGAAAGAAGATCGCCATGAATAATCCGTTTAATCGACTGCGAATTTCAGGCGCCAACGAAAAAATAGCACGTTGACTGAGCACAAGGTTTGCAGATACACCCATATCTAACAGAATAGCAGCGGCCACTAGAACTGTTATACCGACGGGGGAGCTGCTCTGAATCATGAGCGGCAGTAATAAAGAGACAACGACAACACCGAGAGCGATTCCAGTGGCAAGCCTGGTTAAGCCTCGATCAGCCAGGCGGCCGCCTATTGGTGCAGTGACTGCACCCGCAATGCCCACCAATGCGTAGAGTGCTATTGCCTTCTGAGAAAAATGAAAATCAGGACCGGACAATAATAAAGGAACAGTTGTCCAGAACAAGCTGAAAGCTCCAAATACAAACGCATGATAGATGGCACGGCGGCGTAAGACTGGAGTCGTGCGCAGCAGCTTCCACATTGAACCGAGTAAGGCAGTATAGTTTGTATTTGCTGTTGGTTTTCTGGCAGGAAGCACTTTTGATAATACGATGGCCAGGATAACACTTACCACGGCGGACAAAGCGAATATTGCATTCCACCCCCAGATATCAGCGACTAGACTAGATATCGGACGGGAAAGCATAATACCGAGTAATAAGCCGCTCATGACATTGCCAACAACCCGGCCGCGTGCAGCGTCTGATGCAAGGTATGATGCAAATGGAACAAGCACTTGGGCTGCGATTGATCCCAATCCGACGAAAAACGCAGCTGCTAAAAACAGTGTTCCATGCTTCACAAATGCTGTTAGTGTCAAAGCCGCTGCGCTTAGAAGGAGCGATACAACAATAAGTTTTTTGTTTTCGATAATATCTCCTAAAGGGACAAGGAATAGTAAGCCGGCAACGTATCCGATTTGGGTGAGTGTGACAATCAATCCAGCACCGCTTGGAGAAAGTCCAATTGCCTTACTAATTAATCCGACCAAGGGTTGTGCATAGTAAAGATTAGCAACAATGATACCGCATGCAGTTGCGAGAAGAAGGGTTAAACTGGGTGAAATCCTCTGACCTGCTTGTTTGTTTCCATTAGCCATATGAATGAACTCCTTTTTAAGTGGTTTTTTGAGTGTAATCATGACTTCTCACAAGTGATTTTATAAACTGAACGTTCAGTTTCGTCGATTAATAAAAATAATATACTAAACGTTCAGTTTTGTAAATGGATTTCTGTTTTCTTTTTTTATTCAATTTAAGTATACTGAACGTATAGTTTATATTGCGGGAAGGAATGATTTATGTGCAGAGTAAACGAGGGCGGCCGCGTGATGAAGGAACGCATAAGGCGATTCTCTCTGCAGCCTATGACCTATTGCTGGAAAAAGGCTTCGATGCGGTGACAGTCGATAAAATTGCCGAGCGTGCGAAAGTGAGTAAAGCAACGATTTATAAATGGTGGTCTAACAAGGCTGCCGTTATCATGGACAGCTTTCTTTCGACCGCGACGGACAGGCTGCCTGTGCCTGATACAGGGTCGTCAGTACAAGATATAGTAACCCACGCCACGAATTTAGCTAGGTTTTTGACAAGCCGGGAAGGAACCGTTATTAAGGAATTAATAGGTGCAGGGCAGTTGGATGAAAAATTGGCAGAAGAATATCGCACGCGATTTTTCCAGCCTCGCCGCCTCCAAGCGAAAGGCCTTCTAGAAAAGGGAATTCAGAAAGGTGAATTGAGAGAGAATCTTGATATTGAAGTAAGCATAGATCTCATTTACGGACCAATTTTCTATCGTCTGCTTATAACAGGGGATGAGGTGAATGATTCCTATGTGCGTGATTTGGTGATGAATGCGTTTAAGGGAGTTCAAGCTACCTCTGCTACAGAGAGTATGTAGCTGATAAGAACTGCAAAAGCTGCGGATTATATGACAAATTGGTTCCATCGTACAGTGAAATATAAGATTTTTGTTGCTGAGCGGAATCATCGAGGGAAAAGTTCTCTTATCGGATGTCGAAAAAGAAGTCATTCAATCGTGAATACATAACATCATATTATTACATTCCTTTTCATCGATTGGAACAAGGGTTCTATACTTCAATGGAATACCGCAAAGTTGGAGTATTTAAACAACAGGGGAAAATCGATGGCCATTATGTAGGTGTCATGGCAATGGAAAAAATACTTGCAATGTAAACAGGCCTCTAAAGAGACCTGTTTTTTAATATCCAGATGATTGTCTAGTTTCAGCTTGGGCTCTATGACCACTCCCATAACTGAAATAGTCTAATATTTATACCAGAAGGGATTGTTTATATAAATAAAAGTTTATATAATGACGGGGGCGCTAAGGAAACGCGGGGAGCGACTCAGGTTTTCGTTTCAAAGTTTTGATCCTTAAGATATACGGAGCGCTACATATGGAAACGTAAAGGGGAATGTATAATCATTTGGCGTGTATATAACGATTTGCTTATATATTGATTTGGGAAGGAGGAGCTCATATGACGATTGATGTTGCGGCGATGACTCGTTGTTTGAAAACACTTAGTGATCAAACTAGGCTTATCATGATGAGATTATTTCTTGAACAAGAATATTGTGTCTGTCAATTGGTTGATATGTTCGAAATGAGCCAGCCCGCCATAAGCCAGCATTTGCGGAAATTAAAAAACGCAGGTTTTGTGAATGAGGACAGAAGAGGCCAATGGCGTTATTATTCAATAAATGGTTCCTGTCCTGAGTTTGATACATTGCAATTGATCTTACATCAAATTGATCAAGAGGATGAATTGTTAAACCATATCAAACAAAAGAAAACTCAAGCGTGTTGCCAGTAAGGAGGCATTAGATTGACATCAATGATTTTGGCAGTATTCATCTTTTTATTAACTCTAGTATTGGTCATATGGCAGCCGAAAAATTTATCTATAGGGTGGTCAGCCTGTGGAGGCGCAGTTTTAGCTCTAATAGCAGGTGTTGTCAATTTTCATGATGTGTTAACTGTGACAGGGATTGTTTGGAATGCGACCTTGGCTTTTGTGGCCATCATACTGATATCGTTAATTCTTGATAATATCGGTTTCTTTGAATGGGCAGCGCTTCATATGGCTAAGGCTGCAAAAGGATACGGTGTGCGGATGTTCGTTTATGTATCTCTATTAGGAGCTATCGTCGCCGCGTTATTTGCAAATGACGGTGCAGCTCTTATATTGACACCAATCGTATTAGCGATGGTCAGAGCATTACATTTTAATGAAAAATTAGTTTTTCCTTTTATCATTGCCAGCGGATTTATTGCGGATACCACTTCGCTTCCTTTTGTAGTAAGCAATTTGGTCAACATTGTTTCAGCGGACTATTTTCATATTACGTTTATTGATTATGCATCCAGAATGGTTGTCCCGTACCTGTTTTCGCTGCTGGCGAGCATCATTGTACTTTACCTTTTCTTTAGAAAAAGCATACCAAAACGCTATGATCTGACTGAGGTTAAAAAACCTGTTGAAGCAATTAAAGATCAAAACATGTTCAGACTGTCATGGTATATCTTAGGGCTGCTGTTAATTGGATATTTTGCAAGTGAATTTTTTTCTATCCCTGTATCAGTGGTAGCGGGCAGCATTGCAATCATTTTCTTAATCGCTGCGCAAAAGAGTCCGGCCGTCCATACAAAGAAAGTGGTGAAAGAGGCGCCATGGGCTATCGTATTCTTTTCAATTGGCATGTACGTTGTTGTGTATGGTGTCCGAAATGCCGGATTAACGGATGTCCTTTCAGATGTGATTCAAGCCGCAGCTGATCAAGGATTGTTTGCTGGGACAATTGGAATGGGCTTTATTGCGGCGATTCTTTCTTCCATTATGAATAACTTGCCGACTGTTATGATTGACGCATTGGCCATTGCCGGTACAGATACACATGGGATGATGAGAGAAGCGCTTATTTATGCAAATGTGATCGGTTCAGATTTAGGGCCTAAAATAACACCGATTGGTTCCTTAGCGACATTATTATGGCTTCATGTTCTTTCGCACAAAGGTATGAAGATTTCCTGGGGCACGTATTTTAAAACAGGAATTATCCTCACGATACCCACTTTATTGATCACACTTGTCGGCCTGTATATTTGGCTGCTGATAATCCATTCTTGTTTCTAAAAGGACAAGGTCACTATATCAAGGAAAACAATGCACTGGTAACTCTTGCCGCAGCCAAATGGCTGAAGGGTGGGGGAGAAAATACCTTGGGGCTAAGTGGAATGTGTACAGCGCAGGAATCGAAGCTCAAGGATGACATCGAGTGCTGTCAAAGCAATGAAAGAAGCAGGGATTGATATTTCAAATCAAACATCGGAGAAATTTGATGATCCGGCAAAAGCACACGGAACAGAAGAAGTGTTTCCAAAGGGTCCGTGATGAAATTGGTGACCGTTTAAAACAGTTTGCTGTAACTGGGGAATAAAGAATCGATATATTCAGCGTTTTCTTGGGTTATATAATACAATGTGTTGTTCAACAGGTGTCTGCGAGCTGAGTGCAGACACCTGTTTTTGTTTTTATTTGTCTGAGATTCGTAACAGGGAAGTTATTTAGCTGGTGACAGAGGAAAATTGATTTGTGAACAGAATCATGAAGGAGACGGTGTTTTAAAGGAGTTGTCTGTTTTGCAGGAATTAACAAAAAAAAAATACAGTAGCTTAAAAACAATGTTTGATGACAAATATTGTCCCACATTTGTCTATTCAATATTAGACCAAACCATTCCGGGAGCTGTTTATGCAGATGATCAAACCTTTCCTAAATCGTTTTTTATAGGAACTGAATCAGGCATTTATTTTATTGCGGGAGACCAAGGGAATCGGGATTTTCATGATTTCATTGCAGGATATTATGAAGAACAAGTGAAATCATCAAAACGATTTACCTTGTTTTCTTCCAGTGATACATGGGATAGCGTACTGAAACCCATACTGAAAGATGACTTAAACCAAATGAGAAGAGCTGCATTTTCTTATCAACCAAAATCTTTCAAAAAGACTTTGCAACTGCCAAAGGGGCTTGTATTGAAAAGAATTGACGAAGACATCATTTCACATAGCACAGCGTTTAACAGCGCGTATTATGAGGAGTATTGGAATTCTGTCTCACAGTTTGCTTCAAAAGGTTTTGGATTTGCCGTATTACATGGCAATCACGTAGTAAGTGAGTGTACCTCTATATTTTTAGGGCATAATCGAGCGGAAATGGATATCTATACACTTGAAGAATATAGAGGACTGGGGTTAGCTTATTGCGTAGCAAATAGGTTTATAGCGTTTTGTATGGAAAATGGGATTGTTCCTAGCTGGGATTGTGATATTTGCAACAATTCGTCCATTGCATTAGCAGCTAAACTAGGGTTTAAGACGGTAACGGAATACACTATTTACTACTCTGGCTAACCTTAATGAAAGAACCTTAAAAGGAGATACCAACCGATGTTGGTATCTTTTTTGTTTTAGAGTTTTTTTACCCTTTTAGCAGAAAAATGGGTGATGAAAATCTTATTCATTTTATTTACTTTTAGGTAGGTAAAACATACCCCGCCAACTGTAACCACTCCGCCTAGCAGAGAGAGCAGTGTGGGTATCTCGCCGATCCAGAGCCAAGATATGATCAAGGCTAAAGCCGGTGTAACATAAAGTGAAAGGGTTGCTTCTGAAGCACCGACGAATGAAGTGACATATGCTAGTGCGAAGTAAGGAATAACCGTCGGCAATAATCCTAAGTAAACGATAGACAAAGTTGCGCTTATTGAAGCGTTCATCATCTCTTCGCCTAAGCCTGGCAGAAACACAAGCATAGGTATTGTTCCGCCCCAAATGGTGAATGTAACGAATGGAATAAAACCATATTTTTTTATATAGCGGGCTTGAAAAACGAAATAAATACTCTCCGAAAATGCTGCCAGCAGGATGACCAAGATACCGCTCATTGAATATGTAAAGTCTCCCGCCCCAAATGCAATCAATAATACACCCAATAAACTGATCATAGAGCCAAGCCATTTCGTAAATCCAAAATGCTCTTTATAAAACAGGCGGGATAGCATGGCTGAGAAGATCGGTGCCGTAGTAACGAGTAAGCTTGCAACTCCGGCACTAACTGTTTTTTCACCGATGTTCAGCAAAATGTGATAGAATGCAAATCCTAAAAACCCTAAAAGAAAAATGGCAGGAATGTCTTTCAAGTCGGGTAGGCGCATCTGAGTCAAAACAGCAAAAAGCAATAATGCCATAGAGCCGATTAACAAACGAAATAAAGCAAGGTGTTCTGGCGTGTACCCTTCAAGTCCTGCGCGAATTCCCGGAAAAGCAGATGCCCATAAACCAATCATGAGACTATGAGATATCATTATTTGAACTGTTTTCTTTCGCATTCCTCTCACTCCTCTTTACAAAAACCAACCAGTTATTTAATGTGTTTCTATACTAATAAAGATTTGATGATATGGCTTCAACCAGTTCAATAGATTTTGACCCAACCAATTTATTTTAAGGAGACCGATTCTATGAGCTTTCCAGAAGAAAAAAAGATGAAAAAGCTCCCTAAGTACAGACAAATCGTTCATTTTATTAAAGAGAAAATAGGAAATGGAGAGTGGCCGATTGGAAGCAAGATTCCAAGCCAGCGCACGCTTGCAAAAGATTTTCAGGTAAATCGGAGCACAGTGATTACAGCGTTAGAGGAATTGATGGCCGATGGGCTAATAGAAGGCACAATGGGGAAAGGCACAGTTGTTATCAACAACACATGGACACTGATGGCTAAGAATTCTGCTCCCGATTGGGATCAATATGTCACCTCTGGCATTCAGATGCCAAGCCGAAAAATCGTTCAAGAGATAAATCAATCAGAATCAAATACAGACCTTATACAGCTCAGTAAAGGTGAACTTTCAGCTGAGATTTTTCCTTTGGCTGTTATGAAAGAGATGATGGGGAAGGTATCTCAACACATGGAGGCATTCGGATATGAAGAACCAAAAGGTTACTTACCTTTGAGGGAGGCATTAAGCAACTATTTAAAAACCATTGGAATCAACGTCTCATCTTCTTCCATTCTGATTGTCTCAGGAGCGTTGCAAGCCTTGCAGCTGATATCAATGGGGCTGTTACAAAGAGGATCAACCGTTTATCTTGATCAGCCCTCCTACCTTTATTCATTACACGTATTTCAATCAGCTGGTATGAAGCTGACTGGACTTCCTATGGATAATGAAGGACTTTTGCCTGAAAATGTTCATTTAACAAGAGGAGAGCGGGGAAGGGCTATCTTATATACAAATCCATGTTTTCACAATCCGACTGGTATTCTTATGTCTAAAAAGCGACGGGAAGAAATCCTAGCAGTAAGTGAGAATACACAGCTTCCTATTATTGAAGATGACATTTATCGTGAGTTATGGATCGATGAAATTCCGCCATATCCTATTAAAACAATTGATAAAAATGGACACGTACTGTACATAGGAAGTTTATCGAAAACATTAAGCCCAGGTTTGAGGATTGGATGGATCGTCGGACCGGAACCGGTGATTGAACGTTTATCTGACATTAAAATGCAAACAGATTACGGATCCAGTTCGCTATCCCAGAGAGTAGCGGCAGAGTGGTTTACTTCCGGCCACTACCAGCAGCATGTAGAAAAGGTTAGGCAGCAATTAAAGGTGAGAAGAGAATTGGCCTTGAGTGCTTTAGAAACTCATTTGAAAGAAGTGGCGACATGGAATATCCCAAAAGGAGGGTTTTTTGTCTGGATAAAAATATTGCCTTCCATATCAATGAAATTACTTTATACTAAAGCCTTATCAAAAGGGATTCTGATCAATCTCGGCAGTATCTATGCTCAGGAAAAAGGGAATTATATTCGCTTATCATATGCTTATGCATCTCTTGAAGACCTTCAAAAGGGGATTTATGAGTTGGGTTTAATGATTAAAGAATTGGCAAGCAGGTAACTTTTATATCCTTAAATGGATGTTTCACTAAAAAAGAGATCAAGCCTAATGATCGCTTGATCTGATAATAACAAGGGTTACTAGAATAGACCAAATCATGGTTCGGTCTTAAAATAATCATGTCTCTGAACGAAAAGTCTTTCCGACTTCTCTTCCTAAACCAAAGTAGTGTCTGAAATTATAGATAAGCGGGCTCCATTTGGAAGGGTTGATATGGTTTTCGTCCAGAATGATACTTTCCTCGGCATGAAAATGTAGTGCCTGCGTCTCTACAATTGCGAATGACGATTCATATTCTGGAAGCCGAATGTGTTTCACTTCGGCTTCGATTTGGATAGGGCATTCTTTAATTCGTGTTGGTGATACTGTTTTTGATTGTAAAGGCGTTAACCCTGCTGCCTCGTATTTTTCTTTTTTATATGTAAATCCGATCTGCTTCTTTAAAGGCGGTATACTCTTTTTTCCGCTATAAGATGAAATTCTTTCAACGTTTTCCCATAAATCCGGGCCAGGCAAGTTTATGACACACTCTTTGTGTCTTTCCAAATTGTCGATGGCTTTTCCTCCCAGTCCTACTCCAAGGATTATATAATGTCCAAGAGCCCAAGAAGAAGACATAGGACTAATATTAGTGGTTCCATCCTCATTCAATGTGGTTAGAAGAAATGTCGAGGTACCATAATACATGATCTTGGGTTTGATTTCCTTAAATCGACGAGTGTCTTGTTTTTTGATGTCCAACGTTTTTTCCTCCTTGTCACGCTTACATTTATATTGTAAAGGATTAACATTTCAACTATCATCGAAATATGAATGTAAGGAGGAAAATCATGAATCCTAATATTGCAAAAATCTCTTCGTTGCTATCAGATCCCTCGCGTTCTTCCATTCTTCTCAGTCTGATGGATGGAAGGATACACCCTGCGGGAGAGCTTGCATATCTCGCTAACATTAAACCTCAAACTGCAAGTTTTCACCTGAATAAATTGCTTGAAGCAAAGCTGATTAGCGTAGAGAAGCATGGGAGACATCGGTATTACAGATTGGCTGACTCAGATGCTGCAAATGTGATCGAACAATTGCTTCATATTGCGCCTAAAGCAAAAGTCAAATCTTTAAAAGAGTCAAAAGAGAAAAAGGACTTGCATTTCGCCCGGACCTGTTATGATCATTTGGCAGGTTATGTGGGCGTGCAAATGGCACATTCACTAGTTGAGCAGGGGATGTTAAAAAAAGTTGATTTAAACTTTGAGGTGACTTCAGAGGGTGCTTTATTCTTTTCGAAGTTAGGCATCAATGAAGAGCAACAACGGAATAAGAGGAGAGCCTTTGCCCGCTGCTGTTTGGATTGGAGTGAACGGCAGCATCATATTGCAGGAGCATTAGGAAACGCCCTATTGGTGCGCATGTTAGAAGAAGAATGGATCGTTCGTATGCCTAAAACGAGAGCGATTAGGATTACACAAAGCGGGAAAATCGCGTTTGAAAAGCACCTAAACGTGAAGATTTAGGATTTTGAAGCGGAAACATCAGATGATGAGGCACGATATCTAGGAGGAGTAAGATTTGTTCTAATCTTACTCCTTCTTCTTATTTTGAAGCAGCTCGATTCCCCATTGCAATAGAGATGCGGTTCCAACTGTTTATTTGATTAATGATCAGAACAAGGTCAACATATTGTTCCTCATCATAATGTTCCCGCACCCGATGATATAGCTCATCAGGAACCCTTTTAGATGGAATGAGCGTGATGTGTTCAGATAGTTCGAGAGCCGCTTTCTCTTCAGGTGAGTAAAAATCACATTCATTCCAAGCATGTAAACAGTAAATTCGCTGTTCAGTTTCTCCCATTTTGCGGGCATCGGACGTATGCATATCTATGCAGAAGGCACAGCCGTTCATTTGAGAGACTCTGATTTTGATTAGTTCTCTCGTCGTTCGGTTAATTGAGGATTGTTTCGTGTATTTCTCCATATCCATCATGATTTTCATACCTTCAGGTGCAATCTCATAGTAGGACACTCTTTGACTCATAAAGCAAGACTCCTTTCCATAGAATACCTAGATTGTATCCCGGTATTGATCATTTTACCAATGTGCGGTTTGAATGACAGCTGTTTCAGCGTCTTTTGGAAAGAAGCTTCTTTGAATAAAAATAAGGGTAGCCAGCAATGATGAGTGGAGCTGCTAATGCAAGCAGTATCCATGAGCCTGATTGGCTGTCTCTAGTGACTCTAATGAATATATAAGTACCGATCAGAAAATATAATAAAGCACCTAGAAACCAATACATGTTCATTCCTCTTTTTCCTTGCTTTTTGGTTGCGCATTTTTGTCTGTCATATGGCTTAATCGATCAGGGTTCTGATTTTTTAATACCTTTTCGGTCCGGATTCCTTTTCTCTTTAATGATAAAATTGTGAGATCAATCGATTTCAATGATGATCATTCCTTCAATGAATAGTAAGTTCCTTATGATTTTAAAGGTAAATTTGAAAAGATAAAACGTACATAGAGGCAGAACGTTCATGTACGTTTGGGCAATGATCACTTGTTGGAAACTCTAATGTTTCCCTGCACCTGATATTGTTGTGTTCCTTCTCTTCCTATAAAATGATTGGATACATGTATGTTTGCACGTTGAAATATGGGTTCGATTTTCATGAATCTCTATTCGGTGAAACAGGTAAAGGAAGTGGATAAGGTTTGCTTATAAGGAATCCTTTTAAAGATAAATATTACTCACATGATAGGCGGGCATTAAACATGCTTGCACTCAGAGTGCCGGGCCTGGCTTTTATTCTCATGATCTATATAGCCTCTATCGTGCTGCAATTTGTTTCTGGGGGCTGGTCCATTTTATTGCTTTATGCGTTTACCATATTAATCGCCATTTTTGCTTTGCTTCATTGGCACTCATATCGCTGGGTTAAGAAAAGAGTGATTCTGTATTTCGCGGTACAAGGTTTGATCACCTTTGCACTTGCTAATCTCATGACTGGCTTCTTTATACTTGTGATTATCGGCCTTTATGCATTTTTAATTGGACAAATTATAGGAATGGCAGACAGAAGAAGGACTTTTCTCATTCTTTATCTATTGCTGCTGCTGGTCATAAATTCGGCGTATCACCTTCATAAAGGTGAAGTTTTGCATTTTATTGTTATTGCTGCGCCGATCATGATTGTCATCATCACTTATGCCGCAACATTTTTTGCCCAAGTCGATGAAAAAATAAAAGCTCAATTGACTCTTGAAAGGCTGGAGCTGGCTCATCAGCAGGTAGAACAGCTGACGCTGCAGAACGAAAGACAGCGGATGGCCCGAGACTTACACGATACGCTTGCTCAAGGTCTTGTCAGTTTAAATATGCAGCTGGATGCGATTCATGTTCATCTCGCCAAAGGCAACACAGAGAGAGCGAAGGAAATCATACAACAATCGATGAAAAGAGTGAAAAGCACAATAGCTGATGCACGTTCAGCTATTGACGATCTCCGCAGCAAATCAGAAGAAATCGGTGTTTTAAAAGAAAGAATTACCTCGCTAATGGATCATTTTATAGAGTCGACAGGCATGGCTTGTTTATTAGATTACAGATTGCATCAGGTGCTGGATGTGCGTACAGCTGAAAACTGTTATTACATCATTGGAGAATGCATGACGAATGCGGCAAAGCATGCTGAGGCGAAAACAATCTGGATATCCATTTGGGATGATGAAAAGGGAAGGCTCCATTTAACAGTTAAGGATAACGGCAAGGGATTTGATGTTGAAAAAGGAAAGAAAAAGAGAGGACATTATGGGCTTCTTGGCATACAAGAACGCGTCAGGGCAATAAATGGCCAATTCAATATCAAGAGTACAAAATTGAAAGGAACACAAATTGAGATCACTGTACCAATTCAGGGAGAGATGCAAGATGAATAAGGTTTTAATCGTTGATGACCATCTTGTCGTGAGGGAAGGTCTGAAGCTTTTAATTGAAACGAATGATCAATACACCATTATAGGAGAGGCGGAAAATGGAAAAGTAGCAGTCCGTCTTGCAGATGAATTAGAACCGGATATCATTCTGATGGATTTGTATATGCCGGAGATGAGCGGGTTAGAGGCCATTAAACAAATAAAAGAAAAACACGATACCCCCATCATTATTTTGACTACATATAATGAAGATCACTTAATGATCGAAGGGATTGAATTAGGAGCGAAAGGATATCTGTTAAAAGATACGAGTTCAGAAACCCTTTTTCACACAATGGATGCAGCCATCAGAGGAAATGTGCTATTGCAGCCTGATATCCTTAAACGTCTGCAAGAAATCCAATTTGAGCGGATGAAAAAGCAGCGCAATGAGACGCAGCTGACAGAAAAGGAAGTCATTGTTCTAAAAGCAATTGCTAAAGGTCTTAAAAGCAAAGCGATTGCCTTTGATTTGGGCGTCTCTGAGCGAACAGTAAAGTCCAGATTAACGTCCATTTACAATAAATTAGGCGCGAATTCAAGAACTGAGGCAGTAACGATTGCCATGCAAAAAGGTATTCTGACAATAGACAACTAAACTGCATATTTGAAAATTGCCCAAACGTACATGCCCGAATGTACGTTTTTTTCATTTCATTGTCAACTACAATGAGAAAGAATGTGATCAAGCAATGTGTTGAAAGGAGATTATCATGTCAAAAATGTTATATACATTAGGAGGATGGGTTGCTCGCAATCGCATAAAAGCAATATGTGCGTGGATCGTTGTGTTAGTTGCTGCGATAGGCCTTGCAGTGACCTTGAAACCAAGTTTTTCTGAGGATATGTCCATACCTGACACACCTTCGGAAAAAGCGATGGATGTGATTCAAAAAGAATTTCCTCATGGTCCTGATAAAGGGAGCATACGGGTTATTTTCGGTGCTGGTGATGGGGAGAAACTTACTGGGAAGCCAGCAAAAAAAGCAATAGAAGATACGTTCAAAGAAATCAGTAAAGATGATTCTGTTGACTCGATTGCAAGTCCTTTTGTGACAGGGACAATCGCGAAAGATGGCACAGTTGCCTATGCTGATATCCAGTATAAATCATCAGCAGATGATATAAAGGATTACTCTATCAAACACTTAAAAGACAGTTTGAAAATGGCTGATGATGAAGGATTGCAAACTGAGCTAAGCGGAGATGTACCGGGAGCGGAGATGGAGATAGGCGGTGTCTCTGAAATTGTCGGCATTATCTTGGCTTTTGTCGTTTTAGCCATTACATTCGGTTCTTTATTAATAGCAGGTTTGCCGATTTTAACTGCACTGATTGGTTTAGGTGTAAGTATTGGACTGGTTTTGATTGGGACACAAGTATTTGATATTGCTTCTGTCAGTCTTTCATTAGCCGGAATGATTGGCCTTGCTGTTGGTATTGATTATGCTTTATTTATTTTTACGAAACACCGCCAGTTTTTAGGCGAAGGCATACAAAAGAATGAATCAATTGCGAGAGCCGTGGGAACAGCGGGAAGTGCAGTGGTTTTTGCCGGACTTACTGTTATCGTTGCACTTTGCGGATTAACTGTCGTTAACATTCCTTTTATGTCTGCGATGGGGCTGACAGCAGGGCTTAGTGTACTGATGGCTGTTTTGGCTTCCATCACACTTGTGCCTGCGGTCTTATCGATTGCAGGGAAGCGGATGATTCCGAAATCAAACAAGAAAATAGAAAAACAAAGCACTGAAACAAATGTCTGGGGACGCTTTGTCACCAAAAATCCTATCATGCTAAGTGTATGCAGCATTCTGATTTTGATCGTCATTAGTATCCCATCTATGCATTTGGAACTGGGCTTGCCTGATGCTGGGATGAAAGCTAAGGATAATCCGGATCGCCGGGCATATGACTTGCTTGCCGAAGGCTTTGGAGAAGGATTTAATGGCCAATTAACAATCGTAGCGGATGCCACAAATGCTACAGAAAATAAGGCGGAGGCTTTCGCAGATGCAGTGAAAGAAATAAAGGGCTTAGACCATGTAGCAAGTGTCACTCCTGCAATGCCTAATAAAGAAGGGAACTTTGCCATCATTACGGTCGTTCCTGAAACAGGTCCAAATGATGTCACAACGAAAGATTTGGTACATGATGTACGCAGTTTATCAGATAAAAACGGAGTAGATTTGCTTGTTACTGGATCAACTGCAGTGAATATTGACATTTCAGATCGCCTGAATGATGCGATACCGGTGTTTGCTGTACTTATTGTTGGCTTTGCGTTTGTATTGCTGACCATCGTTTTCCGTTCGCTGCTTGTGCCGCTTGTTGCTGTTGCAGGTTTCATGTTGACGATGACAGCCACTCTTGGAATCTGTGTATTTGTCTTGCAAGACGGGAATCTCATCGACTTTTTCAAAATACCTGAAAAAGGGCCGATACTCGCGTTCCTGCCGATTTTATCGATTGGGATTCTGTTCGGGTTAGCCATGGATTATCAAGTATTCCTTGTCAGCAGAATGCGTGAAGAATATGTAAAAACAAACAATCCAGTACAAGCCATTCAGGCTGGATTAAAACACAGTGGTCCTGTTGTTACAGCAGCCGGCTTGATCATGATCTTCGTTTTTGCAGGATTTATCTTTGCAGGCGAAGCTTCTATTAAAGCCAATGGGCTGGCTCTTTCCTTTGGTGTACTCTTTGATGCCTTTATTGTAAGAATGACACTGATTCCAAGTGTCATGAAGCTGATGGGGAATGCAGCCTGGTATTTGCCGAAATGGTTAGACAAGATTATTCCGAATGTGGATATAGAAGGGCATCAACTGACAAAGGAAATACAGCCGGAAATAGATCATGAACAAAAGAAACAAATCAGTGTGTAATAGAAAAAGCAGATCTTTTATGATCTGCTCTTTTGCTTATGGTAGTATTTAGAAGATGAAGTCGGCAGTTAAAAGGAGACGCTTATGGCGCCATCACTCATTTTCGATATGGATGGAACTTTGTTTCATATTGGCAGAAGCTGCATCATACTAGCAGGCATCCCAGGAGAAGTGACATGATTTTTTGACTTTGCATTCACTACTTGATGCCAAGGATCTTGAGAATCCTTCTTGAAAATAAAGGATTTTACAACTGATCATATAAGAAACCTAAAGAAACAAGCACACAAAACCAGCTGCGGGTTTTGTCCAAGAAAAATAGAGTCCATAAGAGGGACTCTATTTTTTGAAGTGCCCGGCTAGAAGCATATTGCAGGACTTTATGAATGCAAATCACTATCTTATAAGCCCTTACCGTGAAATGCCTGTTTCTGCATTGAAAAAACGCATTACACGTTCATTTACGTAAGTGGGTTGTTCCATCGATAAAACATGTCCGGCATTTTTAATGACTTCCGCCTCAATATCTGGAACGAATGAAGAGGCTCGGTGCAGGGCTGAGTGGGGATCATAGATGACTTCATGTTCACCAAGTAATAATAGGATAGGAACTCTTGCTGAACGTAATTCCTCATCGGTAAAAACATACGGAAATCCGTCGGCATTAGGATTTGGATTTCTTGATCCATCCTGCCACATTACCCCTGCCTTAAACTGCTTCACAAAAATCGGGTGCAGCACATTCTGATCATTCATCATCCAATTTAAGAATGTTTCAACTCCATTTGACGCTGTAAGGCCAAGAGCGTATTTGTAGAAATCGTGATGAAATGGCAAAAACGTTTCTGCCGGACTCAGTATAGCTGCGCTTTTTACTCTCTCAGGCATACGTAAAAGGAAATTCATCGTATGGAGACCGCCAAGCGAAAGTCCGATCATGTGGGACTTTTCGATCCCCAGATTGTCAAACACATCAAGAAGCCAATTGGCGTAATCCGTTCTTGTACCGCTTACATTCTCAGGAATACTCTTGTTTTTATCACCTATGATATCAACTGCATAAGTTCTGTATTTACTGCTCCAATCGGCGATGTTGGGATACCACATCGTCGAGCTGAATAATGCTCCGTGGAGTAATACAAGCGGCGGGGCATCCTCTGGGCCGCTTGCAATCACATGTGTTTGACCAAAACGAGTAGATATATAGAATGATTTACAACGGACCGGCCAAAGACTAAGGCTTTCATTATAAGTTTGATAATAGCGGATACCGTTGTCACTTAATTCGGGAATACTAGATGAATGGTTTGACATACAAATGCCCCTCCCAATTTTGTTTAAATGAATGTGCCGTTTCGTGATGGGGAATCTGATTTTGATATAACAGACTTTATTTACAATATAATACAGTTGTTATTAGACGTCAAATCCAAGATGAAAAGGAAAAAAACGATTGAAACAGATTATTGAAAATCAATATAACAGAATATTAACCTCCTTTGTGGAGCCGCTTCATTAAAACCGCAATCCAAATGCATGAATCACAAAAATCACAACAGGAGGGATCAGGAGGGAAGGCAGCAGATTCAGTGTTTTGAACTTCTTGATTCCAAGAATGCTTAGACCTGAACTGAGGATGAGTATGCCTCCCACAATTGTGATTTCATTAATAAGGTCTGTATTGATTGCGCTCTCCATTACTTGTGCAAATAAATAGATGGAGCCCTGCCAGGAAAATAATACAAGTGCGGCAGCCGCTATTCCAAAACCAAAAGTTGAAGCGAGCACAATGGAGGTGATCCCATCTAACATCCCGTTTGTCAGAAGGTATGTATAATCTCCATGCAAAGCGGCTTCAACAGGGCCTAATATTGACAGCGAACCTATACAAAATAATAAGACCGCAGTTGATAAGCCCTCTGCTAAATTGCTTTTAGAAAATTTGTTCACCAGCTTGTTGAATCGTAATTCTAAATTGATGATCTGGCCTAGCAAACCTCCAATGGCTAAACTCACGATGAATAGAATGGGGTATTTACTATCAGGCAAATGCTGTGTAATGGCGTTGATCCCCAGTGCGACCGCAGCGAATCCCATTGCCTGCATCAAAATATCCTGGTATTCATCTTTAATGCCTTTTTTGAATATCCCCCCGATTATGCTTCCTGCAATGATCATCACTGTGTTAAAAATCGTTCCAAACATAAGCTTTCTCCTCCAAAAATCATTCCTGCATAAAAAATAAACCCTCTAGTTAGTAGAGAGTCAAGGGAGATCAAAACATATTCATGAGATTATTTGATGGGCAGCAGGATTTCAGTCACGTAATTATCTAGGTTATTCGTAATGCCATAATCAATGAGTGTGATTTCGATTGAGTCCCCTGCTACCTCATAATGATGTTCTTTCATATATGCCAGTAATTTTTTGTAGTATGGTTCGGCTTCTGGATGTGACCCTTTAAACCTAATTTGCAGATATTCTCTTGAAGGAAAGATGATTTCTGAAGAAGTTTTTTCATTTTCATCTTCAAGAATCATAAATATACTGGAATATTTGTCAAACTGTTTTGCTTTCACATTTGCTGCAGAAATGGATAAACCAATCTTGCCTATGAATATATCTTCGTTTACATTCAGGTGGGTTCTCAATTCAGCTAACGAATGTTCGATATCATGGCCGAGAACATATTCATGCTGCAAATAGGCCACACGCATTGCGGGAAGTTTGATTTTTGAAATTTGATGTAACGGCATGTTAACGGCATCTTCTATATGTGTGATGCGTCGGGAGATCTTTCGTTCAATGCGTTCCAATTCTTTCTTCTTGCGATCAATTTCAACCTGCTGGCTTTTTAGTAAATGAAGAAGAGTGTTTGTATTTTGAGAGTTATAAAAATCAAGAAGCTTATTGATTGGCAGGCCTAGGGCCCTCAAATACTTGATGGTATCCAGCCGCTCAAACTGTTGGGTAGAATAATATCTATAGTTCGTTTGCTCATCTTTATATTCCGGTTTCAAAAGGCCGATTTCATCATAATACCGAAGAGCAGAGATTTTCACATTGAATAACTTTGACACTTCTCCAATCGAAAAAAATTCCTTCATTCTAACAACCTTTCTGTCCTATGATTGATATACACACATTATATAGTACGGCGAGTACTAAAGGTAAAGTTTGCAGCATAAAGAAAAAACTCCTTCTAAAAAGGAGCTTTTCATTCTTCGAAATAAGGATTTACATGGATGAGCACTTCTTCTACATCTGAAAACTGTCTTTTGATTTCATTTCGAATTTCGCGGGCAATGTCGTGTCCCTGCTTAATTGTCAAATCATGATCCAAAGATAAACGGACATCAAGCAATTTATAGTGGCCATGTTCTCGCGCGCGGATTCTATCAATTCGTTTTACCTGATCACATTGAAAAATAACAGCTTTATATTCCTCTATCAGCTCGGGATCAACACTCTTTTCCATGAGCACATCAACAGACGGCCTGATTAATTCCATTGAAATCTTAAAAATGAGGTAAGCAACGATTGCACTGGCAATGGCATCGGCGTACAACAGATAGGACCATCCACGGCTGTTTCCGATGATAGCCAACAGGACGCCGATAAAAGCGGCAAGAGAGGCAACGATATCGCCTTTATGATCGTACGCAATCGCTATAATCGCTTTGCTGTTCCATTTTTTCCCTTGCTTTATAGAATAACGATATAAGATTTCCTTAGCCACGTACGAAATCAGAGCCGCAAACAATGCGCTGTATTGGGGAACGCTTGGCCCTTTAACAAAGGACAGAATCGCTTCTATGAGGATATAAACGGATACGATCACTAAGATAATTCCTACAATCGCCTCACTAATGACTTCAGCTTTTCCGTGACCAAAAGGATGGTCTTGATCGGGCGGTTTATTGGAAATTCCGATCACTGCCAAGACTGCAATCGAAGCAACGACATCTGCCGCGGAATGTATTCCGTCTGCAAACACGGCTTCACTATCGCCTACCAGCCCAAAAAAGACCTTTCCTGCCATTAAGATCAGATTGGCGATCAATGCAATCAAAGCAACTTTTCTGCTTATTTGTTCTCTTTCACTTGCCATTTTTTCCTCCTATAAAACTGCACAAAAAAATAGGAGTGCTCTATATACGCTCTCCGTATCCTTTCCTGTGTAATCACTTTGTTTATCATACCAATTCAATTTCGAGTGGGTCTATAGCAACGTTGTTTCCTGTTTACTAATAAATAAGGTGACAGAAAAAAAGTTGGAGCTATGCTAAAAAGGTCATACAGCAAACAAATGAGTTCTTATGTAACAACAGTGATGATTCGCTATTAAAATGCTGCCGTCAGTGAAAAATTTCCACCTAATTTTCAAAAACCTATTGACATGAGAAGATCTGTATTTTACTATTATCTCATATTCAAGATATTTTAATTTGAGATATTTGGTCGGAAAGATCAGCGATCAAGCGCAACTCTAAGTGTTCAATCGTTGTCAGTTCTTTTACACAATATTCAATATGATTTTTTATAACATAATATCTCGAATTCGAGATAAAAGGGAGTGTAGCGTAATGGCTGAATTTACTCATTTAGTCAATGAAAGACGATCTGCAAGCAATTTTCTTTCAGGTCATCCAATCACAAAAGAAGATCTCAATGAGATGTTTGAATTGGTTGCATTGGCACCATCGGCTTTTAATTTGCAGCATACAAAATATGTGACGGTTCTTGACCAGGACGTAAAGGAAAAGCTGAAGCAGGCCGCAAACGGACAATATAAAGTGGTTAGCTCTTCTGCGGTTCTCTTGGTATTAGGGGATAAGCAGGCATATCAACAAGCGGCCGATATCTATGAAGGTTTAAAGGTATTGGGGATATTAAATAAGCAAGAGTATGACCACATGGTGCAAGACACCGTTTCGTTTTATGAAAACAGGGGAGAACAATTTAAGAGAGATGAGGCGATAAGGAATGCTTCACTTTCTGCGATGATGTTTATGCTGAGTGCTAAGGAAAAAGGCTGGGATACCTGCCCGATGATCGGCTTTGATGCGGAAGCCGTAAAACGGATTTTGAACATAGACGACCAATTTGAGGTTGTCATGATGATTACGATTGGAAAAGAAAAAACAGAGAGCAGAAGACCGCGCGGCTACCGGAAGCCTGTGAATGAGTTTGTTGAGTATATGTAAAAGGAGCGGATAAAAATGGCTAAAAAAACGATGGGAATTCATCATATTACAGCGATTGTCGGTCACCCTCAAGAGAACACAGATTTTTACGCAGGAGTGCTTGGGCTTCGTTTGGTCAAGCAAACTGTCAATTTTGATGACCCAGGTACGTATCATCTTTATTTTGGGAATGAAGGCGGGAAGCCGGGAACAATCATTACCTTCTTTCCGTGGGCCGGAGCCCGCCAAGGCGTCATTGGAGACGGTCAAGTTGGCGTGACTTCGTATGTCGTGCCGAAAGGGGCTATGGCATTTTGGGAAAAGAGACTAGAAAAGTTCAACGTTCCCTACACCAAAATCGAGCGCTTTGGGGAACAATATGTAGAATTTGATGATCCTCATGGACTGCACTTAGAAATCGTGGAAAGAGAAGAAGGAGAGGCTAATACGTGGACTTTCGGAGAAGTAACGCCCGATGTTGCCATTAAAGGTTTTGGGGGTGCAACCCTATTATCAGAGCAGCCTGACAAAACCGCTGACCTTTTAGAAAACATCATGGGGCTGGAGCGAGTCGGCAAAGAAGGAGACTTCGTTCGTTATCGTTCCGCCGGTGATATCGGAAATGTGATTGACCTTAAGTTAACGCCTATTGGCCGCGGGCAAATGGGGGCCGGAACGGTGCATCACATCGCTTGGCGGGCTAACGATGATGAAGATCAGTTAGATTGGCAAAGATATATTGCTTCCCACGGATATGGTGTAACTCCTGTTCGGGATAGAAACTACTTTAATGCCATTTACTTCAGGGAACACGGGGAAATCCTGTTTGAAATCGCAACTGATCCCCCAGGCTTTGCACATGATGAAACACAGGAAACAATGGGCGAAAAACTGATGCTGCCTGTGCAATATGAACCGCATCGCACACAAATTGAACAAGGGCTGCTGCCGTTTGAAGTAAGAGAGTTAGATTGATTTGACACATAAAAAATAAAGAAACATATATTCAATTGATGATTGCTGGATGGTACTGTCAGCAAAGAATCAGATAAAATCAAAGATGAGGAGAGATACAAATGGAAGATGCAGGACTGTTGCTTATTCGTATAATGATTGGTGTGGTGTTTTTGTTTTATGGCACACAAAAATTATTCGGCTGGTTTGGCGGATACGGGATTAAAGGAACCGGACAATGGTTCGAATCAATTGGGGTGAAACCAGGAAACGTTGCGGCCGCTCTATCAGGTCTTGGGGAGTTAGTAAGCGGAATTCTATTTATTTTAGGCGTATTCCTCCCGCTTGGAGCTGCTATCATAACAATCATCATGTTAGGTGCTATCGTAAAAGTCCATGGAGCGAAAGGTTTTGCGAATGGCGCCGGAGGTTTTGAATATAACCTGGTGCTCATTGCAGTTTCCATAGGGGTTGCACTCATCGGTTCAGGAGCTTACGCTTTGCATTTTTAATACGAAAGTATGTAAGAACAGTTGCTGCTTGTCAGTAACTGTTCTTTTATTTTCACATTTTCGGCAAGCTTGCAGGTACTCTGCAAAGCAAAAAAGCGGATATCATAAATATAAATCTGTATAGTGAATGATACGTATTGATGAGCTTGGTCATGAAAAACAGACCTATTTGAAGGAGTAAATGGATGAAAGAGATGACAGGATTACATTCATTAGTTTCTATAGAAAACTTTATCAAACAGCACAAATTCAGTTTTATTTATATATCAAGGCCTGGCTGTACAGTATGTCACGCAGTTCTGCCCCAGCTCAGAATAGTATTGGATCAGTTTCCAAACATCAAATTGGGGCATATCAATGCTGACGATGTAGCAGAGGTCGCCGGCAGATTTTCAGTTTTCACCGTTCCTGTGCTTCTTTTGTTCATTGATGGGACTGAGTTTCTAAGAGAAGCCCGTTTTGTTCATTTTGAACAGCTTGAACAAAAGCTGAAAAGGGTTTATCGATTATATGAAGGCGAATAAAGGAATAAGGCAAAAAAAGAACTCAAATGAGTTCTTTTTTTATTCTTCACTAGGCGAAGAAGGGTTATCAACCTGCCCTTGATCACTTGTATCATTATCACAACTTGCTGAAATAATAATTGAATGAGAAGGAGAGTAATCTCCTAATGTGAAATTCACTCCGTAATTTTTGCTGTTCGCAGTATGGCTGTTTTGCAAGTTTTGTCCGATATCTGTATTGGCGTTTTGTGTCATTCCATTTATCGTGAGATTTGAGATGTTGATTTGAGATCGCATGCTTCAAAAACTCCTTTCACTCAGAAGTAGCTGTCATAAAGGACGCTGGCAGTCTATTTACTTCTATGATATTGCGTTTTTATATCATTGCATCAACATAATGGTAAAAATAATAGCGAGTGAATGATCATCTTTTGAAGATGATCAACCTATCAGCAGAAATAAAGCCGCCTGATAAAGAGGCGGCAGATCGTTATATGTCATCTATGAATTTGATGTATCGTTTTTCGTTTGCCTGAAGGATAAGATAGTCGTTTTTAATGATGAGTAGGAGCCTATAGCAGCGTAGCCATAAAACCAGCCCATAAATACGCCAGAAAAGAGGCTGTGTCGATGGCTTATGAAAACAGAAATGACAAGGCCTGTTATTAAGGCAACTGACGGTACAAAAGTTTTGGGGATTTTCAATAATATTTTGAGGATTTGGGTTATCAATATGATGATTGGAACAGCTATCACAGCATCCCAAAAGTTCGTGTGAATAATTGGAAAAGCCATACGGCACCTCATGAAGTGTTTATTTCTTAATTTTTACGCTAAAAGCTTGGAAAGCAGCTCTTGGATCGCATATGTTACATTTTGGGCTTGATTGGCGGAGCTTGTTTGGCTTAAAGCATTGGATTCAAAAACCAAACCTGTATTACTCCCACCGGAACCCTCTGTTGTTTTAGACACAGAGAACGGGCTGATGGAAACTGCAAATCCGTTATTAAAAACGCTGTTCCCGGATATCGAATGAATATAAACTGGGAATTTCATCATTCATCTCTCCTCTCTGTTATGACTGTTTATACAATATGGTGTGTGAGCAGCAGTTGCTTAAACAAAACGGCAAAAACTTTCAGTAAGAGACAAAAACCTGCAAAATGCCACAAGCGCCTTTTGTTAATGCAGCTTTTTAGGGACGTTTTTTTTATTTTTTTTGCCAACTTCATCAAAAATATTCTGATTGCCAGACTGGGCTTGTCCGTCCTTATTTATGAAATCGGGGTGAATGAGTTTTTTCAGATCCCTGACTGTTAAAGGCTTGGCGTCATCAGTTAATTCTATTCCTAATTGCCCGTTTGCCTCTAATGTCGCAATTTTGACATCTTGTATAGCCGTAACGCCGTGAAGCCTTAGCTGCATTTCAAGCTGGTCAGCTGTAAGTCTCATCTTCTTTAAGTTTTCGATATGAAGCTGTCCGTTTTCAATGACGATTTTTGCTTTTCCGGTTAACATCTTTTCAATGGTGTTCGATTTCATTTGGATCCATTCCATAACGATGAGTGTGCTTGTGAAAATTGCCGCTGCAATTAATGTTTTGAAGAGGCTGTACTCGATGATTGGCTGAACGATAATAGTTCCGATCGAAATCATGACAACCGTTTGAGTCGACGTCATTTGTGCGATTGATTTCCTTCCTGAAATTCTCAGCAAAATGACCCCGGCTACAATGAGAACAAGAGATTCCCAAGTGAAATTCATGCTACCACCTGACCAATGATGAATTAGATTTGTCATGGGATTGGCTTTTCTTCCGGCCAATCGCAATTTAATATATCCGAAAGGCAGTCGGTTCATTCTGTCCTGAACCGAACAATATTTTTGGTATAGATGGATATATTAAGCCAAACAATGATAGCAACAGGAGTTTTTTGGCCGAAACAATCTGGGAAGCGGGGAGCGCCATAACATGATTGAACTTGAAGTTGTCATTAGAACGGTTGCCAGCTTTGGCTTGCTGTTAATCGCAGAACGAATTTTAGGCAAACAGACAATCTCTCAAATGACGATTTTTGATTTTATTGCGGCGATCACACTAGGGGCGATTGCTGCCGGATTAGCTTACAATACTTCAATAAAACCGCACAATATGGCCATTTCGTTTAGTATTTTTGTGCTAACCATTTTTCTAATTTCGTTTCTGTCGATAAAGAACAGGAAGCTGAGGAAATTTTTTGCCGGAGATCCAACAGTGCTGATTCAAAACGGGAAGATACTTGAATCAAATATGAGGAAAATGCGTTACACACTTGATTATTTAAATCAGCAATTACGGGAAAAAGAAATATTTAATATCGAAGAAGTTCTTTTTGCCATTCTTGAAACGAATGGTCAGCTGACTGTGTTAAGAAAACCGCAATTCCGGCATGTGACC
Organism: Bacillus subtilis subsp. subtilis str. 168; assembly: GCF_000009045.1. GTDB lineage: Bacteria > Bacillota > Bacilli > Bacillales > Bacillaceae > Bacillus > Bacillus subtilis. The sequence continues at coordinate 601,484 of NC_000964.3, forward strand.
AAACAGGATTTAATGATTGCGGTAAACCAAGAACAAAGGCTTCCGATAGAACTTATTATGGACGGAGAAATCATTGAGAATAATTTAAAGCAGAATCGTTTGACGGAATCCTGGCTTTTGGAAGAATTGCGAAAAAGAGACATAAAGGTGAAAGAGACCGTGTACGCAGTGCTGCTGGGTAATGGGGATATTTATGTGGATCAATATAAAGACCATATATCAGTCCCTATGGATAAGGAATGAAGGAACAATCAATCTTAAAGCCCCTTATTGAACGCAACGGTTTCAACTTGTCTTGGGTACGAAATATGCAGAAGCCCGTTTAACAGCTGAATCTGTAACAAATGAGTTTCAGCGGCTTCGGGAAGCTGAATGATTCGCTCAATTTCTCCGTAATACCGTTCACGCAGCACTTCCATTTCGGCTGGAAAAACAGGCGTGATCGTTCCTTTGATCAGCAGCTGGGTTTTAGACAGTAAACGGATCGTTAATTCTTCCTCATACACACCGGGCATTTCCACAATGATAAAATTATATTCCTCATCTTGATAAAAGTCGTAAACAAACGTAGAAGCTTCGGAATCAAAAAAATGTTCCGGGGCTTTATATTTGAGCACATTTGTCCAAAAGTCACTTTGTTTATATTCATTCGTAATCTCAAGCCACTTTCGAATTTTTTCGAAATCCATATGAGATTCTCCTTAAATTTGATTTGAAATCGGCGCAGAAGGGTTTCCGATTTGGTCTTGGTCACTAACGTCTGAATCAATATTTCCAGTGTTTAAAAGTGAAGACGTAGGCGAAAGATCCCCTAAGGAAAAGTTTGCTCCAAAATATTTGCTGTTCGCAGTATGGCTGTTGTGCACAGTCGGACCGACATCTATATTTCCGTTTTGCGTGACGCCGTTGATCTTAATATTTGCGATATTAATTTGATATGGCATAGACGAAACCCCTTTAATCTAAAATTGGCGGTGGTGCAATCGGAGGAGCATTAACGTTGGATGTATCAGAGTTGCCGATAGATGTCTGGTCATTTACATCAGGATCGTTTAAGAAGTTTTCCATTACGGATTCTGTAGGTGATGTATCACCGAAAGAAGAGTTGGTCCCTTGAGATTTTTGATTGTTGGTAGGGCTGTTATAAGCAGCTTCGCCTATTGTAATTGAACCATTGCCCGAAATACTGTTGATCTTCAAATAATATAGGTTGATTACTGTAGACGGCATCCCATCACACCCTTCCATCTTTCTGTACAGTACATTATGCGCCGCTGCACCCAATTGTTCCTTGCATTTACGGGCAAAACTCTATCTGGCCCCGGAGTGATGCTCAATTATCAGTGAATGAAAAGCCATTGATATAGGAATCAATGAATTGATTCAGTTATTCGAAATGCATGAGACCTTTTAATAAAGGAAGCTGGCAAACAGGATCAGTTTGAAATAATTGACAATGAAGCTAATGCCATGAAATAATACTCGTGAGTAACATTACTCGTGGGTATTATTTTTGGGGTGGTCCTAGTTGAAAAGTAAAGGAGTAGAAAGCCGAAAACGATTACTTAAAGCTGCCGCTAATGAATTTTCGGTTCGGGGATTCCATGACGCGAAGGTAAGTGAAATTGTGAAAAAAGCTGGGTTCACGCAGCCTTCATTTTACCTGTACTTTCAAAGCAAAGAAGCCATCTTTGCCGAGTTAATAACCGATTTTCACTCTCGAGTCAGAAAGCTGACAGAGTCACTTCTTCTGGAAAACGGATTAAACACGGAGGATGTGTCAAAACGGGTACTGCTAGCTGTAGAGACTGTTTTTCAATTTTTGGATGAGGACAAGGATTTAACCAAGATCGGCTTTTTTCTCAACCCGGAAGCAAAACAAATGAAAAAAGACTTGGCGATGGTTTTGAAAGAGAACTTAGAAGCAGAACAGCGGCTTGGCTATTTTCACTCTGAACTGGATATGGAAACTGTCGCTGAGTGTTTGGTCGGCATGATTGAACATTTAACCGAATCATTTTTGTTAACCGGAATCAAAGATCCGGCAAGCCTCGCAGCAGAGGTTGTGAATCTTTTAATTTACGGGATGCTTCCGAAAGGGAATGATGTAAGATGATATCTATTATGATGAAAGTCAGTTTGGCAGTTTTTATGCTTGCGGGAGGCATCATAAAGGTAAGCCGCGTTCCCTTTCAAGTTGAGCATTGGCGGCATTATCAATATCCATTATGGTTTCTGACTGTTACTGGCATTCTTGAAATAGCCGGGGCACTTGCTATGACAGCGGGAATTTGGAATCGGTATGCAGCAATTGGAGCAGGTGTTCTGTTTGTCGTTCTCATGGCGGGAGCAATTCATGCGCATATGTTTCGAGCAAGACAATCTGTCATCATGGCGATACAAGCGATGATTTGTTTGATTGTTTCAATCATGATCATCATGGGGAGTTACACGTAAGCTTTTCACTAATGTTTAAGAACAAGCCCATTTGCAGGAAATCTCCTTTTCTTATCGAATAATAGAAAGTCCAGGAATTAACTGAATCAGTAAAATAGAGCTCCATTTCTGTGTTATTCGTCCGGCATCAGCTGGGCTTTTTTTATAAAGGAGGAATACAGGATGGCATTCACTTTGGAAGACATGACTGAGGAAGAGTTCGAAGCCTTTCGCGGGATGTCCGTGCAAAATTTTGCGAAACAAAACATAACGTCAGGAACTTGGACGGAAAAAGAGGCATTTGAGAAATCGGAGCAGGCATATGAGAACATGATTCCGAATGGGCGAGACAGCAGCAATCATTATTTTTGGAACATCACAAATGACCAAGGAGAAAGAATGGGCTGGCTCTGGCTGTATGCTGATCCATTACATCCGCAAAAGGAAGCGTTTATCTATTCCTTTGGATTGTATGAAGCCTTTCGCGGAAAAGGACTTGCTCAATTGGCGCTTCAAACGCTTGATGAAAGAGCAAGAGAGCTTGGTGCGGAAAGGCTGGCTCTACATGTATTTGCACACAACGAGACAGCCGTCTATCTTTATCAGAAGATGGGCTATGCCATGACCAATATACGTATGCGGAAACAGCTATGCTGAAAAGCCGCTTACGTTACCCAAATACAACATGCCTATCTGGAAGCGGTGGCAGGGTACTATAAGTCATCATTAGAAAGATTAAGGTCATGGGAGGCTTGAACATATAAAGAAAAAGGACAACAGCTGTTGTCCTTTTCAATGCCGCTTGAACTTTCTCCCTCAGTCTTTTTTGTCTTGATGATCCAGCTCTTTTATTCGTTTCGTAAGCTCATTGAAAGCCTGATCAAGCTCCTTATACCCTTTATCATTTGGCGTCATAAAACTGAGCTTTCCCAGCACTTCTTGTCTTTCTGTCTCAAGCTTTAACCGAAGCTCCTCCCGCTCATTTCTTTCTGAAGGAACGTCGTTTAACTGCTTTTCGATGCCGTTGTTTGAGATGACGAGTTTACTGTTTGTTGTTTTTTCGAGAAAGTATCGGTCATGTGAAACCGCCAGCAATGTGCCGCTGTATTGTGACAGTGTTTCTTCCAGCTGTTCGCGTGACGGCAGGTCGAGATGGTTTGTCGGCTCATCTAAAATCAGCACGTCTTTTTCCTCCAGAATATATGCCATCAGCTTGATCTTTACACGCTCACCCATACTCATATGCTTGATCGGTTCAGTCCATTGGGCGGCTGTAAAACCTAAGTGCCTCATCAGATTTTGAACGTGCCCCCTTGCTTTGAATGTTTCATTCTCAAATAACTCTTCCGGTGTTTGTTCTAAAGGCAAATCAAACACCTCCTGCGTTAAATAGCCGATGTTTGCGGACGGCGACACCCATACACTTCCTTCTGCTGTTTCCTGTCCCAGAATGATGTTCAGTAATGTCGTTTTTCCGCTGCCATTGGGGCCTATGATCGCAACCTTTTCGCCGTGCTGAATTGTAAAGTTTGCGTTTTTAAAGAGAGTCCTTTCTCCAAACGCTTTTGTTACATTCTGAACTTCTAAAAAACGTTTTCCTGTTTTGTGGGTTGTATCGATTGAAAAGCGGACTGTATATTCTGGGGTAACGGGTTCCGCCTTTGCTTTTTCAAGCTCTTTTTCAAGCCGCTTCTGCTTGGATTTTATCTGGGCATCCGTACGCTTCGCTTTTACCCGGTGATATTCTTTAAACCCTTCCTTTTTCGTCGATTGAGCATGGGCTTTTTCCGACCAAGAAGCGAGCCCATTCATTTGTGCTTCAATCCGTTCAACCATTTTTTGCTGCTTTTCATATTCACGCTGCTGGGTGAGTCTTTTCTTCTCCCGGAACTTCATATACCCGGAGTAATTCCCTTTGAATTCAATCAGCGTCTGATCCTCAAGCGACCATATTTTTGTTGCGGCTTCGTCTAAAAAATATCGATCGTGAGAAACGAGAATCACAGTGCCGTTATAATGTTTCAGCTGTTGGATGAGAAATTGCAAGCTTTTTTCATCAAGGTGGTTTGTCGGTTCATCTAACAGCAGCAGATCTGCATCCTCTGATAGTCCTTTCGCCAGCCGCGCTTTCAGTTTTTCACCGCCGCTTAACTGATGAAAATCACGAAGAGGCACATGCCATTTCTCCAGTAACTTCTTTTCGGCAGGTGTCTGATCCGCAAAGGAATACGCCGCGGTTTCCTGTTCAACCAAAGCCAGTTTTATATCCTTCCGAAGGATTTGACCCTGTGCAGGGGCTAAGTCATTGTGAATGAGGTGCAGCAACGTAGATTTCCCAGCGCCGTTTTTGCCGATAATCCCAATGATATCTCCTTGCTGAACACTGGCGTTTACATGTTTAAAAACAGTTTGATCCTTTACTTCATAGCTAACGTTTGTTAATGTTACGATCTCTTTCATCCATATCCCTCGCTTTAAAGGGAGAATAAAAAAATCCTCCCAAATGTGTTGGAAGGATTAGCCGTGCCTGTGCATGATCAAATAAGCTATTTTTTATAAATAGCAGTGTCGTATATATAGAAAATGGGCAGACTAATCCTATTTTTTGATTTGAAATATTGATTTCAAACGGTAAAAATAAGATTAGTTAATCATTGTCCACCCATCATCCCTTCTTGTTTTGATTACAAACACTATAGCATACCTTTAAATTCAAAAGCAAAGGTCATTTTCATCAAAAAAACTCCTGCTCTCATTTTTGAGGCAGGAGTTTTGAGTCTTATTGATGCTTCGCTTTTCTCACTTTATAAATCACAATCAGCAAAATAAACCAAACCGGTGTGACAAATAAGGAAACACGAGTATCCTGTGCCAGTGCCAGCACAACCAGAACAAACGCCAGGAACGCAAGAATCAGGTAATTTGTAAACGGATAAAGCGGAAGCTTAAACTTGTTTGTTTTCGCTAATTCAGGTCTTGTTTTGCGGTATTTCATATGGCAGATGACCGTAATCCCCCAAATGTAGATAAAGCATACGGTTGAAATACTTGTGATCAGGGTGAATACGCCTTCTGGCATGATGTAGTTTAACGTAACACCGATTAAAATCACGATAGCTGAAAAGAATAAAGCATTTCTAGGCACTTTACGCTGAGTCAGTTTCGCCATTGACTCAGGCGCATTGTGATCTTTCGCCAGGGAATAGACCATACGGCTTGTACTGAATACAGCGCTGTTGCATGCTGAAGCAGCGGATGTCAACACAACAAAGTTGATAATACTTGCAGCCCCGACGATGCCAACAGCGACAAATACTTGTACGAATGGGCTTTCGCTGGGATTGATGATATCCCAAGGATAGATGCTCATAATCACGAGAAGAGCCCCGATATAAAAAAGCAGCACACGGACAGGAATATTGTTGATCGCCTTAGGGATTACTTTTTCAGGGTTTTCTGTTTCACCGGCCGTAAGCCCGACAAGCTCAATGCCGACAAAAGCAAACACAACCATCTGGAACGAGAGGATAAACCCGTGCATGCCATTCGGGAACAGGCCTCCGTGGCTCCAGAGGTTTGTGAAGCTGGACACTCCTGAGCTTGTGGAAAAGCCTTTGAAAATCATCACAAGGCCAATGACGATTAACGCCAAAATGGCAATGACTTTAATCAAAGCGAACCAAAATTCTAATTCTCCAAAAAGCTTGACTGTCGCCAGATTCATAATCAGTAAAATAATAAGAGCGATTAAGCCAGGCACCCATTGCGGCACACCCGGGAGCCAATATTGAGTGTAGAGCCCGACTGCTGTCAGATCAGCCATCGCAATGGAAATCCAGCAGAACCAATATGTCCAGCCGGTGATAAAAGCTGCCATATCGCCTAGGTAGTCTTGTACAAAATCCACAAAAGAGTGATAGTTCAAGTTTGATAACAGCAGTTCACCCAGCGATCTCATAATTAAAAAGCAAATGATCCCTGTGATCATATAAGCAAATAAAATCGAAGGTCCGGCAAAATGAATCGATTTGCCCGAGCCGAGAAATAAGCCTGTCCCAATGGCTCCGCCGATGGCGATGAGCTGGATATGCCTGTTTTTCAAGCCTCTCTGCAACGTTTGCTGATTTATATTGTCTTTCGTCATGTCGTCTGTCACTTTATGTGTTCCTCCATTGAAAATTGTTTATTGAGTCAGCAATCTATTTTTAATGATTATTATAACACTAAAATTTCTATCTTTTTTACTAAAAAAGGATTGATGAAAAGAATTTTAATGTGATTTGGACTATTTCCCGAAAAAGCGGCTCCATTTAGGGAGCCGCTTTTTTATGCTTTTTCAGTTTTTGTCATAAACAGGTAGAGCCCGTAATCTGTCGGTGCGGATGCGTAGCCTGCCTGCCGCAGCATTGCTGTGATATTGCCGCGGTGGTATGTCCCGTGATTGACAACGTGGGGAAGCAGTTCGGAAACAGTTGTTTTCATGATTCCGCTTGAGGGATTTTGAATCTGGAGTGGCTTATTGAGCTGTTCTTTTTGCTGTAAAAATAGTATATAGCGCTCGGATAACCTCAGAAAAAGGTCTTCCATTTCCTCTATTTCTTTAGCCTCTGTCTGTTCTTTAAGCTGTTCAGCTAAAGCCAACGCATCGCTCAAGGTTTTGCCGGAAAACACTTCAATCCAGCCGAGATCAGAAAGATAAACATGAGACAATACATGGGATATTGACGGAAACACGCTTTGAATTTCTTGATGGTATATCTCTTTTGGAAGCTCTTTTAATCGGTTGAATATTTGTTGATTGGCCCAGACGTTATATTCATACAATTTGAATGCAAAATCTGACATGTTAAAATTCCCCCTTTCGTGTGTATAGCTTTCATTATACACGAACATGAGTTCTTATGTAGAGTGCTCGAAAATAAAATTTGTTGACATATATAGTTTAGAGGAATAAACTAATTGACATTGAACATAAAGTTTAGCGGGGTAAACTATAATGAGGAGGGGAAGATATTGAATGAACAAAAGCTATGTCAGGCGATAAACCTGTTTGTGGAAGTCCTGCTTGAAGGGACAGAATTTGTGCATCGTGAAATCAATCAGGATGTCTTCAAGCATATCTCAAGGGAACAGGCAGACCTGTTGAAAATTTTAAAAGTCAAGGGCCCAACCTCTCCCGGCAGCCTGGCCATGTACCAAAATGTACATAAGAGCGCGATCTCTAACAGACTGAAAAAGCTGCTCGAAAAGGGATTGGTTCAATGGGACGACTGTCCGGAAAAAAGTGATAGGCGCTCTAAGCTTATTAACATTACACCCAGTGGTGAACACATACTAGAAGAATTAGATTCTGCCATCTTTAACGCGCTCAAACCGTTGATTGATGATATAGATGAGGAACACTTACATTCTATCATCGAGATATTCACCATTTTAAAAAGCAAATTTAAAGGAGGAGATTCTGCCGAATGAGAGCAATCATCAAATTCAAGTGGGCAATTGCAGCCATAGTATTAGCACTTACCGTCGTTTTGAGTTTGTTTTCTCCGAACTTAACGGAGCTGGCCAATCAAAAGGGGCAGGCCCAGCTTCCCGCTGATGCTGTTTCAGAAAGGGCAAACGCCATTTTAAAACAAGCGGGAGAAGACAATAATTCGATCAGTGTAGTCTTTACATTAGACAACGCTATAAAGAAAGAAACAGAGAATCAGCTCCGGATAATAATTGATAAAATCAAAAAGATCGACGGTGTAGAAGAGGTAACATCTCCTCTGTCAGCGGAAAAAGAAGTCAAAGACCAGTTGATGTCGAAAGACAAGAAAACCGTTCTCATGCCTGTCACGATTACAGGTTCTGATAAAAAGGCGGAAAAAATTGCGGACGAGATTTATCAAATCGTTCCTGATGACTTGACGGCATATATTACGGGAGCTTCCCTTATCAACCAGGATTTCGCTCACAGCTCAGAGGAAGGGCTTAAGAAAACGGAAGTGATAACAGTCTGCCTGATCATCGGTTTACTGTTGATCGTGTTCCGATCTGTTGTGACGCCTTTTATCCCGATTGTGGTTGTCGGTTTTTCTTATCTGATCAGTCAATCTATACTGGGCATCCTTGTATACAATGTTGATTTTCCTATCTCGACGTTTACGCAAACCTTCTTAGTTGCGATCCTGTTCGGCATTGGAACAGATTACTGCATACTGCTTCTTACACGGTTCCGTGAAGAATTGGCAAACGGGCATGATAAAAAAGAAGCGGCGCTTATCGCTTACCGCACAGGGGGAAAAACCTTATTTATCAGCGGATTTGCGGTATTGATCGGATTTTCCGCCTTAGGATTTGCGAAGTTTGCGATTTTCCAATCCGCAGTAGGGGTAGCAGTCGGTGTGGGAATTTTAATGATCATCCTCTACACACTGCTGCCATTATTTATGGTGACGCTGGGTGAAAAATTATTCTGGCCTTCTAAGAAAGTGCTGTCACACAGTGATAACAAACTATGGGCGTTTCTCGGCAGACACTCCGTTGCGCGTCCGTTTCTGTTCATTGTCATCACGGTGGTGATTACGCTTCCGTTCATCTTGACCTATGATGACCAGATTTCATTCGACTCAACTGCGGAAATCAGCAGCGATTATAAATCTATAAAAGCTCTCGAGGCCATTAAGGATGGATTCGGGGAAGGAAAAGCGTTCCCGATCAATGTTGTCGTAAAAGGAGACAAAGATCTTACAACAGCTGATACAATCCCCTATCTAGGAAATATCAGCAAAGCGATCGAGAAAGTTGATCATGTTGACTCTGTTATGACCATTACGCAGCCGACTGGTAAAAAAATCAAAGATTTATATATTGATAACCAGCTAGGATCGGTTTCAGACGGGCTGGATAAGACGGTGAAAGGGATTGCCGATGTCCAAAGCGGATTAACGGATATAGAAAACGGACTGAATCAAATGGCAGGGCAAACCGGCTCGGCCTCAAATGGAGGGTCTGGCGGTTCACTGGGCGATGCGGCAGATGGCTTGGGCAAAATCAATCAGCAGCTGCAGCTCGTGAGCAAACAGATTTCCCAAACCGGCAATACCGCACAGACCGTGCAGCAGCTTACGGCAATAAGCGGACAGCTTGGCCAGATTCAAACCGGCCTTGAACAAGCGAACCAACAGCTCTCAGGCCAGCAGGCACAAGCCGGAACGCTGACAGAAAGCCTGAAAAAGCTGTCCGAAGGCGTGAAAAGCGCAAATGAGGGCCTGACGAAAGTCTCTGACGGTATTACAGCTTCCAGTGATATATTAGAGGACATGAGCAAAAGTCCAACTGTAAGAGATACTGGCATATTCATTCCTGATCAAGTAATGAAGGACAAAGACTTTAAGAAGTCAATTGACCAGTATTCCTTTGCAGACGGCAAAGGTGTTCAATTAAGTGTCGTTCTGGATTCAAATCCGTACTCAGAACAAGCTATTACGACAATAAACCAAATCAAAAAAGCTGTCGCAAACGAAGTTGACGGCACTCCTTTGGAGAATGCACAGATCGTGTACGGCGGGGTCACGAGTATGAATGCGGACTTAAAGGAGCTATCCACAACGGACTTCTCCAGAACAATGGTGATTATGATTATAGGCCTGTTTATCGTGTTAACCATTTTGTTCCGCTCAATGATCATGCCGATTTATATGATCGCGTCATTGCTGCTGACGTACTATACGTCGATATCCATAACAGAATTAATTTTTGTAAACGGCTTAGGAAACGCGGGTGTCAGCTGGGCAGTGCCATTCTTCAGCTTTGTCATCTTGATCGCGTTAGGGGTAGATTATTCGATCTTCTTGCTGGATCGATTTAAGGAAGAGGTGCACCTTGGCATTGAGCAAGGTGTCGTCAGGTCAATGAGCAAAATGGGATCTGTCATTATTACAGCTGCCATTATATTGGCCGGTACGTTCGCGGCGATGATGCCTTCAGGTGTCAATACACTGATGCAGGTGGCAAGTGTTATCATCATCGGGCTCTTGCTTTACGGCCTTGTCATACTTCCGCTCTTCATCCCGGCAATCATTGCGACCTTTGGAGAAGGAAACTGGTGGCCGTTCGGCAGGAAGAAAGGAAAAGAGTAATCGAGAGAAGAGTGATGAATGGTCATCACTCTTTTTTCATGACTAAACGACTAACTTCAGACGTGTTACCCAAAAAGATCAGACGATCAAACGGCGGCTGTACTTAAAAACAAAGAGCCCGGAAAACATTCCCGGGCTCTTTGTTTTATTTCCATTCTGCAATTGTATCAATCGGCAGACGGTAGGAAGCATAGCCTTCGTCTGCTGCTTTTCCGATAGAAAGTAGCATAACCGGTACATAACGTTCTTTATCTAATCCGAAGGTTTCCGCGATGTTTTCTTTATCGTATCCGCCGATCGGGTTTGTATCGTAGCCATGCGCGCGTGCAGTCAGCATCAGCTGCATGGAAACAAGACCTCCGTCAATCAGGATCGTTTCACGGTTGACCTGTGCCGGAAGCTTTTCAAAATGTGCGGTCAGCGCGGCGATTTGTCTGTCTTTGACCTCCTGCGGCATGTAACCAAGTTCCACGGCTTTTGAATAGATTTCTTCTAGATAGTCTGCGTTGTTCATGTCTGCAAATACAGCGATGACAGCAGATGATGTTGTGACTTGTGTTTGGTTAAAGCTTGCAAGCGGTGCGAGCTTTTCTTTTCCTTCCGGGCTGTCAATGACAAGAAAACGCCATGGCTGCGCGTTAACAGAAGATGGGGCAGTTGTTGCTTCCTCTAAGATCTCTGTCATTTCTTCTTTGCTGATTTTTACTGCCGGATCATAGTTGCGGATAGAACGGCGGCCTTTCATAATTTCCATAAAATCGTTTGTTTTGATCATGTTGATACACTCCTCTTAAGCTTCGATATTATTTATATTGTTTCGCATGCGCGCCAGCACATCAATGAGCAGGCGGCGTTCTTCTGCGCTTACATTTGCGAGCATTTCCTTCATGAAACGCTCCTTTTCCTTCTTAGAAGACTCAATTCGCTCTCTTCCTTGGTCTGTTAACCGAACAAGGGTGATGCGGTTGTCCTCAGGCTTGCGCCGCCTTGATACCATGCCTTTGGATTCCAGCTGTTTCAGGTGTCTGGTAACGGCTGCGCTATCGATATTTACTTTCTTTTGAAGGTCGCTTTGACTGATCTCATCTGCATGATAAAGCAATGTCAGCAATTCCAAACGAGATTGGCTGATGCCCGTGCATGCCTCGAACTTCACGCCAATCACCTTGTTCACGCCTTGCAGCTGATATAAAATCTCGGCTTCCTCTGAACAAAATGACGCCAAAACCCATCCCTTCTTTCCTGTCAAAACTATTAATTGATATATCAATGATTGACACGTCAATTAATATACAACGATTGATTTCATCTTGCAAGCCATTTGCACTTTTGAACAACCTCCCAGCGCATAAAATTCGCTAGGCTAGAACTTAGCAAAAAAAGCTGGCCGCTTCTTCAGATGATGCTGGTCACGATGATTCCCTGCATCATTCCCATTTATAGGTGTTCGGAATATCACTTTGCCGGCCCGTGCTCAAGCGGCTTTCACAGGCTGAAAGTTATGATACAATATACAAATGTTTCACAGCTTCAATCCATAGTTGGAGCTGACATCCATTATATAAGGGACTAGGTTGAAGGGAAGGTTTGATAACATGCTGCACAATCCAACTGGAAAAGAACGCTTGGCACTAGCGTTTCTGCTCGGCATGCTTGCTATATTGGGCCCGCTTAATATAGATATGTATTTGCCAAGTTTTCCTGAAATCGCGAAAGATTTATCAGCAAGTGCTTCACTTGTTCAGTTAAGTTTAACAGCCTGTCTGGTCGGGCTTACGATCGGCCAGCTGATTGTCGGGCCGGTCAGCGATGCGCAGGGAAGACGAAAACCGCTATTAATCTGTATTTTTTTATTTGCGTTATCTTCTCTGTTTTGTGCACTGTCGCCCAATATAACAACTTTAGTGGCTGCGCGTTTTTTACAAGGCTTCACTGCTTCTGCAGGGCTTGTGCTGTCTCGCGCAATCGTCCGCGATGTGTTTACCGGAAGAGAGCTTTCTAAATTTTTCTCGCTGTTAATGGTCATTACCGCGGTGGCGCCAATGGTTGCGCCTATGACAGGCGGTGCCATTTTGCTTTTGCCGTTCGCAACGTGGCATACAATTTTTCACGTCTTAATGATCATCGGATTTTTACTAGTTCTTCTGATTGCATTGAGGTTAAAAGAAACGCTTCCGCTGGAAAAACGGATTCCAAGCTCAATCGGAACATCCGTCAAAACGATGGGCAGCCTGCTGAAGGATCGATCCTTTATGGGGTACGCGTTAACTGTCGGATTTATTCACGGGGGAAGCTTTGCATATGTGTCTGGTACGCCTTTTGTATACCAGGATATCTACGGGGTGTCTCCGCAGGTATTTAGTATTCTTTTTGGCATTAACGGGCTGGCGATTATATCGGGCAGCTTTATCATCGGACGCTTTGGCGGAATCATTCATGAAAAAAGCCTGCTTCGTATAGCGGTCATTACGGCTATGATTGCGACGGCTGTGCTATTAACCATGACCATGATTCACGGTCCTCTTGCTACATTAGTCATATCCATTTTCATTTACATGATTACGATCGGCATGGTTCTGACCAGCACGTTTACCCTAGCCATGGAAAAGCAGGGGCACCGCGCCGGAAGTGCAAGTGCGCTGCTTGGAATGCTTCCGCTGCTCCTCGGTTCAATCGTGTCACCGCTTGTAGGCATTAATGAGACAACAGCCGTTCCGATGGGAGCCATCATGTTTGTGACAGCTGTCATCGGCTCACTGGCGTTTTTTGGATTAACGAAAGAACGAGTAGGGCAGAATTCATAAAAAAACCTGACATGACGTCAGGTTTTTTGTTTTATTTAGAATAACAACAGCAGGCCTGCAATCGCCGGAGTCAAAAAGATGGCTGATTTCAAAACCACCTTTGGCATGAGGTTGGTGAATTTCGCGCCTACATAGGCCCCGCACATTGTCCCGACCAGAACTTTGACAAGTAAAACGTAATCAACAAAACCTTCTGTAATATATCCGATGCCTCCACCTACAGCCAGAGGGATGATCACAAGCATCGTCGTTCCGACAGAATGGCGAATGGACAGATTCAGCATAATCATTAAACCGATTTGAATAAAAGGTGCCGACCCGATGCCGAATGTGCCGGAAAGAACGCCGGCTGCAATTCCTAAGATGACCGCTCTCGTATACGTTGAAAGAGTGCTTTGATTCACTTGAGCCTTCTCTTTTAAAATAAATAATCTGATTAAAATGAGAATTGCTGATAAAAATAACATTCCAGCCGTCAAATAATGAAGCAAATCAGCCGGAATAAAAGAAGTCAGCTTGGCGCCGAAAAATGAGCCAACCGCAGCAAAGCCTCCGACTATTAAGCCGATTTTCATTTGAATGTTACCCTCGCGATAGTGGCTGTATGCCCCTGATAAGCTTGTAAAAGCCATGCCGGCAAGCGAAGTGCCTAAAGCCGTATGAATCGGGATATGGAAAAGAAGCGTTAAAAGGGCAATGACAAAGCCGGCTCCACCGGCGCCAATAAAGCCTAAAATAATTCCTAGAAGAAACATAACAAGAATAATGAGCATATTTTTTCCTCCATTGAAAAGATGTAAAAATGTAATCGTGCGCTATTCTGGCGGAGGTATGGTGTCCTATTGACGAAGAAAAACACGCCGTTTTTTCAGTTGCCAGTAGTCCGTCGACCGTCGTTCAGCAAACATATCGTACCTCAAATTCAGGGATCTGACAAGGCAGTTTGTTGCTTCCCATTACCATCTGTTATATGATTTTGATGAAGAAAAGCCCTTGAATATATTCAAAAGAGGTATTATATATGGACGATTTTAAATTAGATAAGCCGACTCCCTACTACCTGCAATTTTATAACCAGCTAAAAAAAATGATCTTCAACGGGACTTTTAAGCCTGGGGAACGGATAAACGAAACACAGCTGGCGAAAAGCTTTGGCGTCAGCCGCTCTCCGATAAGGGAAGCCATGCGATTGCTTGAGAAAGATGGTTTGTTAAAAGCGGATGACCGAAATGGGTTTTCGATCACGTCGTTAACGGCAAAAGATGTAGATGAGATTTATAAAATCAGAATTCCGCTGGAGCAGCTGGCAGTCGAATTAGTCATAGACGAAGCGGACGAAGAAGAGCTGACCATACTCGAAAAACAGCTTGAAGAAACAGAGAAAGCGATTCACAACGGCACGGAAGATACAGAAATCATTCGTTTAAACCAAAAATTTCATGAGCTGCTGGTTGATTTCAGCCATAACAGACATTTGAAAAATTTGCTTGAGCATGTAAATGACCTGATTCATTTTTGCAGAATCCTTAATTATACCGGCGACCACCGCGCAGAAACGATACTGCGTGAGCACCGCAGGATATTTGAAGAAGTGAAAAAGAAAAACAAAGAAGCAGCCAAACAACATGTGCTGGCTCATTTCAATCATGACTGTGAGCATTTGAAGCATGTGCTTGAAGAAGGTAAAGAGAATTGATTTGTATGATCCGGTACCAAGGGAGAGCAGAACCCTTGGTATTTTTTTATGTATTCACCACATATCTAAGAGGCCCCGTTAATAAGATTTTATGATGGTTTGACTAACGAATAATGGGGGTTAAATATGTTTATCCATATCGTCGGGCCTGGTGATTCTTTGTTTTCGATAGGCAGAAGATACGGTGCTTCTGTTGATCAAATACGGGGTGTGAATGGTTTAGATGAAACGAATATCGTGCCGGGGCAGGCTCTGCTTATCCCTCTTTATGTATATACAGTCCAGCCGAGAGATACGCTTACCGCCATTGCAGCTAAAGCGTTTGTGCCATTAGAGCGACTGCGAGCGGCCAATCCGGGCATCAGCCCAAATGCTTTACAAGCGGGAGCAAAAATAACGATTCCTTCGATCTCAAATTACATTGCGGGAACGTTAAGTTTTTATGTGCTCCGAAACCCAGACCTCGATCGGGAATTAATCAATGATTATGCGCCATACTCGTCTTCGATTTCAATTTTCGAATACCATATTGCACCGAACGGCGACATTGCAAACCAATTGAATGATGCGGCCGCTATTGAGACAACTTGGCAAAGACGAGTCACGCCGCTGGCAACAATAACGAACCTTACATCAGGAGGCTTCAGTACGGAGATTGTTCACCAAGTGCTAAACAATCCGACAGCGAGAACCAATCTGGTCAACAACATTTATGACTTAGTTTCCACAAGGGGATATGGCGGTGTCACAATCGATTTTGAGCAGGTGAGCGCCGCGGATCGCGATCTTTTCACTGGATTTTTACGCCAGCTGAGAGATCGACTTCAGGCGGGAGGGTATGTGCTGACGATAGCTGTTCCTGCAAAAACAAGTGATAATATCCCATGGCTGAGGGGCTACGATTACGGGGGGATAGGAGCGGTTGTCAATTATATGTTTATCATGGCTTATGATTGGCATCATGCGGGAAGTGAGCCGGGTCCTGTAGCGCCGATTACTGAAATAAGGAGAACCATTGAGTTTACGATTGCGCAGGTGCCGAGCAGAAAAATCATTATCGGAGTCCCGCTCTACGGGTACGACTGGATCATCCCGTACCAGCCGGGCACAGTTGCTTCAGCGATTTCAAATCAAAACGCAATCGAAAGAGCGATGAGGTACCAAGCCCCGATACAATATTCAGCCGAATATCAATCACCGTTTTTCCGGTACAGTGATCAGCAGGGGCGGACGCATGAGGTATGGTTTGAGGATGTCAGAAGCATGAGCCGGAAGATGCAGATCGTCCGTGAATACAGATTGCAGGCTATTGGCGCTTGGCAGTTAACGCTGGGCTTTACGCCGGGCCCATGGCTTCTGCGGAAATTTTTTACGATCAGAAAAGTGTAAAAAAAGACACCAGAGCTTGGGTGTCTTTTTTTTGATTAAGTCCAGAGCAGCAGAATAGTTCATTCATTTGTACCTTGCATGGGTTGTGTTCCCATTTTACGATTAGTAGTAGTCTGATCAAACAAAGAGTCAGAATACGATTTGAGAGGGAGTTGTCTACATGAAGACAGTATTGATTTTGAATTTTCCTGCGGAAGGCCATGTGAATCCTACTTTAGGCATTACGAAAGCGTTTTCCGATAAGGGATATGATGTCCATTATATATCCACTGAAAAATATAAAAAACGATTAGAAGCAGCGGGAGCAACGGTCCATCTTCACCGGGATCTGCTGCGAACGACACCTATTCATGTCGGTTCGCCCAATGGCATTCTTGATTTCGTGAAAATCCATATCAAAACGTCATTGGACATTTTACAGATTGTCAAAGACTTATCTAAGAGCATTCAATTTGATTTTGTTTATTATGATAAATTCGGCGCGGGGGAATTGGTGAGGGATTACTTAGATATTCCAGGGGTCTCTTCATCGGCGTCTTTCCTGTTTGGCGAGGAGCATCTGAAAATCCTGCCGCTGCATCCGGAGTCTGGAGCGCCGCTTGAATTGGATCAAGAGTGCGAAGACCTTTTGGCAAAAATGAAAGAAACGTACGGTGTTGCCCCGAAAAACCTGGTTCAATTCATGAACAATAAAGGGGAATTGAACGTAGTGTATACAAGCCGTTATTTTCAGCCAGAAAGTGATCGTTTCGGGGATGAATGTCTATTTATCGGGCCGAGCTTTCCAAAGAGAGCGGAAAAAACAGATTTCCCGATTGAACAGCTAAAAGATGAGAAGGTCATTTATATTTCAATGGGGACTGTACTGGATCATACAGAGGATTTCTTCAACCTTTGTATTGATGCATTTTCAGGCTTTAACGGAAAAGTCGTCATCGCTGCCGGAGAAAAAGCGGACCTGACCAAATTAAAGCAGGCGCCGGAAAACTTTATCATTGCTCCGTATGTCCCTCAGCTGGAAGTGCTGGAGCAATCGGATGTTTTCATTACACACGGCGGAATGAACAGCGTAAACGAAGGCATTCATTTCAGCGTGCCACTGGTTGTCATGCCTCATGACAAGGATCAGCCGATGGTGGCGCAGCGTCTCTCTGAACTCCATGCAGGCTATGTCATCTCTAAAGATGAAGTCAATGCCCAAATATTAAAACAGGCCGTAGATGAGGTTTTGCGCAACGATCAGTATACGGCAGGCATTAAAAAAATCAATCAAAGCTTCAAAGAATGTATGGACATGGAAGAAGTGATGGAGCGGATTGATGAGTTGATTCGCCAAAAAAACAAATAAGAAAAAGAACTCCCGTACCTTGTACGGGAGTTCTTGATTTAAAACTTGATTTTGATTTTTTGAGCATCACTGATTTTCTTATGGTTATGGTCAAAGACGTCACTTGTCGTGATTTCGATCCACTTGATCTCTTTTGTTTTCTTCTCAGCATCCGCGGCCTTATCATGAGCATGGCCGCTTGATGCGTTCACAATAAAGCCGAGATTTCCGGACTTTTCGGCGCCGCCTTCCAATTCGCCGTTTAACTCTTCAAGATAAATATCTTTGTTCCAATCAAAGGTTTCACCCGTATTTGTTTTCATCAATGCAATCGGCGCAACATTTACTTTTTTTGTAGAGGTGTTCTTGATATCAACGAAAACCTTAACGAAATCAAACTCTTCATCGTGTGTTAACTCATGAAAGTAATCAATCATGCTGTAGTCCGGGCGCAAGTGGATCAGCTTCATTTCTTTTACTGTTAACTCCACGTCGCCAATTTTATAGGTTTTGTTCACTTGTTTGATATCTTTTAAGACAGCTTTTCCTTTATCATCTGAAAACGTTTGGCCGACCTTATGCAATGTCCGGTCATCAGTTACCTGGGAATTAGGCTGATAATCATCTGTGCTGTCCTTCTGGGATGAAGTGCTTTGCGGCTCAGCTTTTACTGTTTTCTCCCCGCCTGCATGCTGTTTTTCAGTACTGGCGTTTGATGAGCAGCCCGCAAGCATGATAGCAAAAACGAGAATTGAAAGAATTCTTCTCATGATGATTCCTCCATTAAAAAGAGATCCCGTTACTTCATACAAGCAACGGGACACCTTGTATTCTTTTACTTATCGTTAATCTTAATGTTGTATTGTAAAGCCTTGAAAACATTTTTGGCGATTTCTGTATTGTCGATTTGGCCGGCAAATGTCTCACTAGACGGACCGTATGCATAGACGGGAACATCTTCACCGGTATGTCCGCCTGTTGTCCATCCAGTGTGAGAGCGTTTATTAAAGATGTTCTCGATTGCGTTATCGATATCCAGTACTTCCTTCGATTTTGCCGCTTCTTCAACAGATTGAATTTCGGCTTTTGTTAAAGCCAATTTCTTTTGATCGATATATGTTTTCAACGTTTTTTCAACATCCGCGCCGTCAGCGATCTTTTCTGCCATAAAGTCTGGTGTGCGCTTTGCGGCTTTAATGGGTTCACTGAACCAGTTGTAGATGCCGTCCGCACCGATGGAATATCCGCCGGTTGAGTGGTCAGCCGTTGCGACAACCAATGTGTGCTTGTCTTTTTTAGCGAAATCAATAGCCGCCTTATAAGCTTGTTCGAAGTCTTCCATCTCGCTCATGGCGCCAACGATATCATTGTCATGGCCCGCCCAGTCAATCTGGCTGCCTTCCACCATGAGGAAGAATCCGTCTTTATCCTTGTTTAATTTTTTAATGGCTGTGTTTGTCATATCTTTAAGTGATGGAATATCCTTCGTACGGTCAATCTTTTTAGGCAGGCCGCCGTCAGCGAATAGGCCGAGAACTTGGCTGTCTTTGTTTTTCAGCATGTCCTTGCGATCATCCACGTAGCTGTACCCCGCCTTTTTGAATTCCTTAATCAAATTACGGTCCTTACGGTCAAAATTGCTCTTTCCTCCGCCTAGAAGGACATCAATTTTGTGCTTGCCGTTGACCATCTCATCAAAATAATCATCCGCAATTGAGTTCATATTTTTTCGGCTGTGGTCGTGTGAACCAAAAGAGGCCGGAGTGGCGTGTGTAATTTCTGAAGTGGCCACAAGTCCTGTTGCTTTTCCTTTTTCTTTCGCAGCTTCAAGCACCGTTTTGGCTTCTGACCCGTCGTTATCAACGGCTATGGCATTATTGTATGTTTTAATTCCCGCAGACATAGCCGTTGCCGCCGCTGCAGAATCCGTTACATTTTGTTCAGGATCATCGGGGTAAGTTGTTTGCTGGCCGACAAGATACTGATCAAAAGCCGTAGGCTCCACAACTTTTGTCTTTTTATTATCCTTTAAGTATCGATAAGCAGACGTATAAGACACACCCATACCATCACCAATCAGAACAATAACATTTTTAATTTCGTCTTGGTTCCCCTTTTTCTTTTCCTGGGCGCTGGCTTCAGGCACACTGCCGCTGGCTAAGCTGCTGAACGCAATTGATGATAAAACCGCGATAGGCAGTAATTTCTTCGGGAATTTTTTCAACTGGATAACCTCCTAAATATAGATGAATCTCAATGACAACCCAATTATATTTTTAAACTGTTAAGCTAGTATTAATCGATTTTAAAGATTGGATTTACAAGAATAATGAACTGGCACCCTTAAATAATGGTTATTCTTTTATGAGAAGTTTTAGAAGGAAAGAGCGATAGTACTAAAGAAATAAATTGGAGGAATAGATACTGGCCGTGGATAGGCGGACTGAAATCTGCTATAGTCGCATAGAAGCAACCCGCTTACATCTTGAACAATTTAAAGTATTACGTTGGAAAGAGGTATTGTGTAAGCACATGTCTGAGCAGTTCATATGGAGTGGCATCATTTTATTTTAGGAGGGAACAACATGGACGTTTTTTCTGAGTACTTAGCGGGGATTGCTGACCCGTTCCACCGAGAAAGAACGGAAGAGGTGTTAACTTGGATAAAAAATAAATATCCAAATTTACATACAGAAATAAAATGGAATCAGCCGATGTTTACGGATCACGGTACATTTATTATTGGCTTTAGTGTTTCTAAAAAGCATTTAGCTGTCGCTCCTGAAAAAGTAACGATAGCGCACGTAGAGGATGATATTGTGAAGGCCGGATATGATTACACCGAGCAGCTGATACGTATCCCTTGGAACGGTCCAGTTGATTATACGCTACTTGAGAAAATGATTGAGTTTAATATTCTGGACAAGGCGGACTGCTCCACTTTTTGGCGGAAATGAAGAAAAAGGCATAACATATGAGCTGTATAAAATATGTTACGCCTTTTCATTTGTCTATTTTTCGTTTTGATCATCTATTGCTGCTTTTCATCAAACAAGGTCTTTTCATTGAGCGTAAGCTGACTCGCAGAATAATGATTACCTTGTTTCCATTTCACTTCAATCGTAATATCATGGCCTTCAAGCTCATGTTCATCTAACCGCTCTAAAAAAGAAACGGACTTTTCTTTTGCGCTTCCATCAGAAAAAGTGCCTCCAGCATAATCATGCATCGGGATTTCCGTGTCAGAACTCAGCAGAACTTCATCATCCTTTTTTACAATCAGTGATTCCAGATAAGTGTTGTCTATTTCAATTGTATCACCGATCCAATAAAGTTTGCCGCTGTATTCATTCGGTGCATCTTCATTTTTTGTGAAAACAGCTTCCCAATTCTGATCTTTGCTTTCTCCCTGCCAATTTGGATACTCCAAACGAACATGATGAATCAGGTGATAGGAAAAAAAGATCAAGCAGAAAGCGATTAATAGGAATGCCGTGAAAATGAGAGGGTATTTATAATGACTGGACATAAAAGACTCCTATTCGTTTAATCAATTACCTTCGAAAATAGAATTTCATCCCGAATCAAAATGCCGTTTTCAGCCACCTCGGGAATCTCCGGCTTGAGTCGGCGCGCTTTTTCAACTGCGTTCGGAAACACTGCGGCGAATTGATAGCCTCTCTTTTGATAAAACGCTATCGCATTTACATTATCATTCGTTGTGATAAGCTTTATTCGTTGACAATGTGCATGTTTAGCCTTCTCTTCAACCTGCTGAAGTAAAGCTGTGCCGATTCCTTTATTTTCAATCATACTATCTAATGAAATAATTTCACAATCTTTCCCATCTATTGTGTATGTAATACAGCCAATGATTTCGCCGCTTTCATTTACTGCGGCAAATCCATCTAATTCATCACACCGAAAAATGCCGCTGGAAATCGCCATCTCGGGTGTACCCCAATGCTTGGCAAAAAAATCGGTCAACATATGTTTCGCTATCTCATTGTTTGGGATGATGATCATCATAACACTCCTCTATTGAAAGATTGCATATGTACTATCAATATAAACAATATATAACAAAAAAAATAGATGTTGAGGTGACGGCATGGAAATCAGCGATATCATTTACGGGCAGCACCATATAGACGGAGTGCTGGAAGAGCTTATCAAAAGCGCTCCTGTGCAAAGATTAAAAGGAATCTATCAAGGCGGAGCAAGCTTTTTAGTCAATCGAAAGTGGAATGTGACCAGGTATGAGCACTCCATCGGCGTGATGCTCCTCATCAAAAAGCTCGGAGGAACGATAGAAGAACAGATTGCGGGTCTGCTCCACGACGTATCACACACAGCTTTTTCTCATGTGGTCGACGTTGTCTTTGAAAATCAAGCAGAAGACTATCATGAAAACATCTTTCAACAAGTCATTGTTCACTCTGAAATCCCGGACATTTTACAAAAACACGGCTATCATACTGAAGAACTTTTATCTGACGATTCAAGGTGGACATTGCTCGAACAGCCCGCACCGGAGCTGTGTGCTGATCGGACAGACTATACGCTGCGTGATATGTACCGATATGGACACATTAACCTGCACGAAGCGCAAACCTTTTTGGATCATCTTATTGTGAGAAACGGAAGGATGTTTCCTGATAGTATTGAAGCCGCCGAATGGTTTGTCAGTGTGTACTACAAGGAAGTAATTGATTTCTTTTTGAATCCTGTGAATGTATATGGATATGAATATTTAGCGCGAGCATTGAAGGCAGCGCTGCGGCATGATGTCATATCTGCAGAGGATCTGCTGAAAACGGACCAAGAGGTACTGAACATCCTGCGTGCATCAAAAAATGAAGAAGTCCTGAGCTTGCTTACATCCATTCATCCCGGCATACAAGTAATAGAGGATGACATCCAGTACGATTTCCATCAAAAGAAGAAAATGCGCCTAATCGATCCATCCATTTTTCTTGATGACAAATGGATCAAATCCTCAGGTGTTTCTGAAAAGGTGAGGAAAATGGGTGAGGCCGCTTATCAAAAAGCAAAAAAAGGTGTGTATATAAAAATCTTAAAGCAGTAATTGCCGCCTGACAGCGGCTTTTTTTATGTTTGGCTTTGCAAACAAAGGGGAATAGGACAAACTGCGGGAACGCTTTATGAGAATATCAGCGTATTTACATACCGTTCGGGGGTATAGTATTATCGAGAGGGCATGTTTTCATTGTCTGCGGGCAAAAGTTACAGGAAAAAAATGAAGCAAAGGAGAATGAACATGAAAATCTCTAAATATGCACTGGGAATTCTGATGTTATCTCTAGTTTTTGTTTTATCAGCATGCGGCAATAACAACAGTACGAAAGAAAGCACACATGACAATCATTCAGACTCCTCAACACATGAAGAGATGGACCATTCCGGATCAGCTGACGTTCCAGAGGGATTACAGGAATCTAAAAATCCGAAATACAAAGTAGGCAGCCAAGTAATCATCAATACTTCTCATATGAAAGGCATGAAAGGTGCTGAAGCTACGGTAACAGGCGCCTATGATACAACGGCGTATGTTGTTTCTTATACTCCGACTAATGGGGGACAGCGTGTGGATCATCACAAATGGGTGATCCAAGAAGAAATCAAAGATGCCGGAGATAAAACGTTACAACCCGGAGATCAGGTGATTTTAGAGGCTTCTCATATGAAAGGCATGAAAGGAGCAACAGCCGAGATCGATTCCGCGGAAAAAACAACTGTATACATGGTTGACTACACATCGACAACGAGCGGCGAAAAAGTGAAAAACCACAAATGGGTCACAGAAGATGAGCTTTCAGCTAAATAATAAAAAATCCTCCTTTTACAAGGAGGATTTTTTTGCTGTTTGAACAGGTCTTGTTAAAGAAATGAAAGCAAACAGGACAGCGATGATCACAATCGATCCGCCGCACCATGCCGTTGACACCACAGTACCCGTCTGATCCAAAACAACACCGCCAATGGCTGAGCCAAGGGCAATTCCGACTTGGAGGGCCGATGTGTTAAAGCTTTGCTGAATGTCAGACGAATCAGGTGCAATTTCAATTAAATAGCTTTGCTGAGCCGGGGCGAGGCTCCAGCTCAGAAGACCCCAAATCACCATGACAGGCAAAAAGAAAATCATAGACGATGTAGACAGCGGCAGTAAGAACATAATGATGGCAAAGGAACCGGTCACCAGCAAAATGCTCTTAAAGGAACCAAGCCGGTCAGATAGCGCTCCTCCGAAAGGGCCTCCGCATACAGCAGATATCCCGAAAAGGAAATAACAAATGCTGACCCAGAAAGAGCTCAGGTGAAGAGTCTCTTCTAAAAACGGCGCAAAGTAAGCGTAAAGCGTGTAGTGGCCAGCTAATGTAAACATCGTGACGAGGTGTGAACTCGCGATTTTCAGATTACCGATCGTCTTGAGTTGTTCCCGGAAAGGAATCATTTTCTCCGCCGGTATTCTTTCAAAGAAGATTGAAATAATCAGCATGGAGATCAGTGCCAACAGGCCGATGCCAAGGAACAAAATCCGCCACCCGAAGGAATCGCTGATTAAGATTCCGAGCGGCACGCCTAATGCGATAGCAGAGCTGAATCCCATAAAAATAATTCCGATTGCGCGGGCTCTGTATTCAGGCGCTACAATTTTCGGGGCAATTGTTAAAGAAAGCACAACAATCAGCCCTGTACTCATTGCTGCCAATACCCTAGATACCATCAGTGTTGCGAAATTAGGGCTGAAATAGGCGACAAGATTGCTAAGGAAGAAAACAAATAAAGCAATTAGATATAAGCGCTTCCGCTCAATCTTCGCAGTCAATGCCAAAAGCAGCGGCCCAGATACTGCATATCCCAGCGCAAACACACTGATCAGCTGTCCGGCTGAAACAATGGAAATGTCTAAATCATTTGCGATCTGAGGAAGAATTCCCCCCACAATTAACTCAACCAATCCGACTGCAATCGTAGAAGCTGCAAGCAGGAAAACTTTGAAATTCATAACAAACTCCTTTACTTAAATGTTTTGATAAATAAAAAAAATCCTGATTACAAAAAATGTCATAAACAAATTTTGTAATCAGGATTTTACGGTTCCTGGTAGACACCCTCAAACCATATTATTGAGGTTATACAAGTGATAATAGCTATTTAATTGATTCGTTTCCGTTGATGAGTGTACCACATTATGAATGAATCTTCCATAGAAAAATTTATAAAACGGTGAACCGGAAAAAAATATGATTATATTTATTTTATAAAAGTATAGACATTTAAAATTAAATGACTATAATAATCAATGTAAGCGTTTTAATAACAGGGGGGATAGCAGTTGAAAAAAATATTACTCGCGTGCAGTTCAGGAATGTCTACCAGTTTATTGGTGACAAAAATGAAGGAATACGCACAGTCTATCGGTGAGGAAGCGGAGATTTGGGCTGTTGGCCAGGATAAAGCAAAAGAAGACATGAGAAAAGCGGATGCCGTTTTGATCGGTCCGCAAATGAGCTTTCTGAAAAGCGAGCTCCAAAAAGAAGCAGATCAATACAACATTCAAGTTGAAGTCATTGACATGATGGCCTACGGAATGGCAGATGGGAAAAAAGCGTATGAGCAGGCATTGTCCTTAATGGTGAATCAATAATGGAACAGATGAAAATCACGAATTTAACAGACGAGCAAATCAGTTTTCAGCTAATCCTGCACAGCGGAAATGCCCGCAGCTGCATCATACAATCACTGCGCGCCTATAAAGAAGGGAAAAAGGACGAGGCTGATGCCCTCATTGCCAAGGCGGAGCAGGATTTATCCGCGGCCCATGACATTCACTTTCAAATGATACAGAAGGAATCCGGCGGAGAAGCAACAGCTTTTTCATTGCTGCTTATGCATGCAGAGGATCATCTGATGTCAACATTATCCATGAAAGAATTAGTGAAAGAGATGCTTGATCTCTTTAAAACCAAGAATATATAAAAAATCGGGGTGGATAGGGTGTTCGAGAAAATCAGCCAATTCCTTGTTCCAATTGCAGGGAGGTTAAACAATAACCGCTATTTGCAAGTGTTGCGTGATGCATTTATGCTGGCTTTCCCGCTGACGATATTCGGGTCCATTTTTGTCGTGTTAACGAATTTGCCGTTTCTAAACAAAATCATGAACGCCTCAATGCTTACGTCGTTTCAGTCTCATTTCGGCATTGCCTCCACGGCGACAATGGGCATTATGTCTGTCTTTGTTGTGTTCGGGATAGGCTATTACCTGTCGAAAAGCTATCAGGTCGAAGCTGTATTTGGCGGAGCGATCGCTTTGGTTTCCTTTTTGCTCTTAACGCCATTTATCATTCAGCCGGAAACAGGTGATGCCATTACAGGGGTTATCCCGGTCGATCGTCTCGGTGCAAAAGGGATGTTTCTTGGGATGATTACGGCATTTCTTTCTGGCGAAATTTACAGAAGAATCGTTCAAAAAAACCTGACAATCAAAATGCCAGCCGGCGTTCCGCCTGCTGTAGCAAAATCATTCGCCGCACTTATTCCGGCTTTTATCACATTGACTGTATTTTTGCTGATTAACGTAATGGTGACTCTGTTTTTTAAAACAAATATGCACGACGTCATTTATCATGCGATTCAGGCTCCGCTTGTCGGACTTGGAAGCGGTATCATTCCAACACTGATTGCCGTGTTTTTCATTCAAATTCTTTGGTTTTTCGGACTGCATGGACAGATCATTATCAACTCCGTGATGGACCCGATTTGGAATACACTGCAGGTAGAAAACCTTTCTGCTTACACGGCGGGAAAAGAAATCCCTCATATTATTTCAAAACCGTTTATGGAGATTTATACAGTAGGGATGGGCGGAACAGGGATGACGCTTGCGATTGTGTTTACCATTCTCATATTCATGAAAAGCAGGCAGATGAAGCAAGTATCAAAACTTGGCCTCGCTCCCGGTATTTTTAACGTAAACGAACCGATTATCTTTGGGCTTCCGATTGTCATGAATCCGATCATTATTGTGCCTTGGGTGCTGGCACCGATGGTTGTTACGCTCGTCACCTATCTGGCTATGTCAGCCGGGCTCGTTCCGCCTCCAACTGGTGTGACAGTGCCGTGGACGGTTCCATTATTCATTAATGGCATCATGGCGACGAACTCAATCATGGGGGGCGTGATGCAGCTTATCAATCTGCTGATTGTCTTCGTGATCTGGTTTCCGTTCCTAAAAGCAATGGATAAATTAAATCTGGCAAAAGAAAAAGAACAGGCTGTGCAGGAGACAGCTGCTCAGCAAAATGATAACAGCATAAAAATGTGACATAAGGGGAGAGAGACTTGGCACATACAGAACAATATCGTTTTCCAAAGGATTTTTGGTGGGGATCATCCGCTTCAGCAACACAAATGGAGGGTGCCGCCGACAGAGACGGAAAAGGCCAGAATATATGGGATTATTGGTTTGAAAAAGAACCGCATCGTTTTTTTGATCATGTCGGACCCGCAGACACATCCCAATTTTACGACAACTATAAAGAAGATATCAGGCTGATGAAGGAACTTGGCCACAACTCGTTCCGGATGTCGATTTCCTGGTCACGTTTAATACCAAACGGAACGGGCGAGATCAACGATAAAGCCGCAGATTTCTATAACAATGTCATTGATGAGCTGATCGCTAACGGAATTGAACCTTTTGTCAATTTGTTTCATTTCGATATGCCGATGGCGCTTCAAAAAATCGGCGGCTGGGTCAACAGAGAGACGGTTGACGCGTATGAAAACTATGCAAGAACTTGCTTCCGTTTGTTTGGCGGCCGGGTGAAAAAATGGTTCACGCATAATGAACCAATCGTTCCCGTAGAAGGCGGATACCTATATGATTTTCATTATCCAAACAAGGTCGATTTTAAAGAGGCCGTCCAGGTTGGATTTCATACGATGCTATCAAGTGCCCGCGCCATTCAGGCTTACAGGGAGATGAAGCAGGACGGAAAAATCGGCATCATCTTAAATTTGACCCCTTCATACCCGAGAAGCAGCCATCCGGCGGATGTGAAAGCCGGGGAAATCGCAGACGCGTTTTTTAACAGATCTTTTTTAGACCCATCTGTCAAAGGCGAATTTCCCAAAGAGCTGGTTGACATTTTGAAGCATGAAGGCTTTATGCCTGATTACAACGCTGAAGATCTCGACATCATCAAAAAGAACACGGTTGACCTGTTGGGAGTGAATTATTACCAGCCGAGACGTGTGAAAGCGAAAGAACATCTTCCGAATCCCGACGCTCCTTTTTTGCCGGACAGGTATTTTGATCCCTACGTCATGCCGGGCCGCAAAATGAATCCGCATCGCGGCTGGGAGATCTATGAAAAAGGCGTTTATGATATTTTGATCAATTTAAAAGAAAACTACGGCAACATCGAGTGTTTTATCTCTGAAAACGGTATGGGGGTTGAAGGTGAAGAGCGATTCAGGGATGAACAAGGCATCATTCAGGATGATTACCGGATTGAATTTATAAAAGAGCACCTCAAATGGATTCACCGCGCCATACAGGAAGGCTCGAACGTAAAAGGCTATCACTTATGGACGTTCATGGACAACTGGTCTTGGACAAATGCCTATAAAAACCGATACGGATTTGTATCAGTCAATCTTGAGAAAGACGGAGAAAGAACCGTCAAAAAGAGCGGAAAATGGTTCAAAGAGGTTGCTGAGCATAGCGGTTTCTAGATTTTCCTAAAGGTCAAGATCTTCCGGCAATCATCATAACGAATAGAGATGACGAAAATCCGCAACATTGATGAAATAGGGAAAAGAACTTATGATATCCGTAAAAGCTTATGTGATATCAAACAGCTGCCGGAGGATACCAATGAATAAATACGAAATCATTGCAAATGAAATGAGAAATAGAATTAAAAATAACGTATATCCGATCGATCAGCCCATTCCTGATGAAGTATCTCTTGCAAAAGAATTTAACTCAAGCCGCATGACGATGAAGAGAGCCTTGGATAATTTAGTTGCCGAGGGTCTGCTGTTTAGAAAACGAGGCCATGGCACGTTTATTATTCAATCTGCAATACAGGATGACCATGTCCATGTAGTCAGCAATGAGATTCTCGGATTGACCAACTTGCTGAAAGATAAAAAAATCAAAAGCAAGGTCATTCAGTTTGAAGTGCAATTTCCCACTGAGGAAGTGGCCGCCCATTTGTCTATTGATCAGAAAACACCGGTTTATTATGTCGTTCGGCTGCGAATTGTAGAAGGTGAACCCTATGTATTAGAAAAAACATATATGCCGACTCATTTAATACCGGGCATTAATGACGATGTCCTTCATGATTCGATCTACAATCATATTACAAATGTGCTGCAGCTCAAAATCGCCGGAACGCATCGGAAAATCAGAGCCTGCAAATCTGATCATATTGACCAGCAGCATCTGGGCTGTAAACAGGATGATCCAATTCTTGAAGTGGAACATGTGGGCTTCTTAGATACCGGGATTCCATTTGAATATTCCTTTTCACGTCATCGGCATGACAAGTTTGTTGTGACTTCTGTAAACATACGGCGCTGATTGCGGAGACAACAAGGAGGCCATCTGCATGCTTGGCGGTATTGAAGCAGGCGGCACAAAGTTTGTTTGTGCTGTCGGTAGAGAAGATGGAACGATCATTGACAGGATAGAATTCCCCACAAAGATGCCGGATGAAACGATAGAGAAAGTAATTCAATATTTTAGCCAATTTTCATTACAGGCAATCGGCATCGGCTCCTTTGGTCCCGTTGATAACGATAAAACCAGTCAAACATACGGTACCATTACGGCCACGCCGAAAGCGGGCTGGAGACACTATCCCTTTTTGCAAACCGTTAAGAACGAAATGAAGATCCCAGTCGGATTTAGTACAGATGTCAACGCTGCGGCGCTGGGTGAATTCCTTTTCGGTGAAGCGAAGGGTCTTGACAGCTGCCTGTATATAACGATTGGCACTGGCATCGGAGCGGGGGCTATTGTAGAGGGGAGGCTCCTTCAGGGGCTGTCACACCCAGAGATGGGCCATATTTATATCCGGAGGCACCCGGATGACGTATACCAAGGGAAGTGCCCTTATCATGGAGATTGCTTTGAAGGCTTAGCTTCAGGCCCCGCTATCGAAGCCCGCTGGGGGAAAAAAGCCGCGGATTTATCAGATATAGCACAAGTCTGGGAACTGGAAGGGTACTATATTGCCCAAGCACTGGCTCAGTATATTTTGATCCTTGCACCTAAAAAAATCATTCTTGGCGGCGGCGTCATGCAACAGAAACAAGTGTTTTCTTATATCTATCAATATGTACCAAAAATCATGAACAGCTACTTAGATTTTTCTGAATTATCAGATGATATAAGTGATTATATTGTACCTCCACGTTTAGGCAGTAACGCCGGAATCATCGGCACGCTAGTTTTAGCGCATCAGGCCTTACAAGCAGAGGCAGCATCCGGGGAGGTGCGATCATGACGCATCCATTATTTTTAGAGCCTGTCTTTAAAGAAAGACTATGGGGAGGGACGAAGCTTCGTGACGCTTTTGGCTACGCAATACCCTCACAAAAAACAGGTGAGTGCTGGGCCGTTTCTGCACATGCCCATGGCTCGTCGTCTGTAAAAAATGGCCCGCTGGCAGGAAAGACACTTGATCAAGTATGGAAAGATCATCCAGAGATATTCGGGTTTCCGGATGGTAAGGTGTTTCCGCTGCTGGTAAAGCTGCTGGACGCCAATATGGATCTCTCCGTGCAAGTCCATCCTGATGATGATTATGCAAAACTGCACGAAAATGGCGACCTTGGTAAAACGGAGTGCTGGTATATCATTGATTGCAAAGATGACGCCGAACTAATTTTGGGACATCATGCAAGCACAAAGGAAGAGTTCAAACAACGAATAGAAAGCGGTGATTGGAACGGGCTGCTGAGGCGAATCAAAATCAAGCCAGGAGATTTCTTTTATGTGCCAAGCGGTACACTCCATGCTTTATGTAAGGGAACCCTTGTCCTTGAAATCCAGCAAAACTCTGATACAACATATCGCGTATACGATTATGACCGCTGTAATGACCAGGGCCAAAAAAGAACTCTTCATATAGAAAAAGCCATGGAAGTCATAACGATACCGCATATCGATAAAGTGCATACACCGGAAGTAAAAGAAGTTGGTAACGCTGAGATCATTGTTTATGTGCAATCAGATTATTTCTCAGTGTACAAATGGAAGATTAGCGGCCGAGCTGCTTTTCCTTCATATCAAACCTATTTGCTGGGGAGTGTTCTGAGCGGATCAGGACGAATCATAAATAATGGTATTCAGTATGAATGCAATGCAGGCTCACACTTTATTCTGCCTGCGCATTTTGGAGAATTTACAATAGAAGGAACATGTGAATTCATGATATCTCATCCTTAATGAATGGGGGAGTTGCATTTGTTTAAGAAACATACGATCTCTTTGCTCATTATATTTTTACTTGCGTCTGCTGTTTTAGCAAAACCAATTGAAGCGCATACTGTGTCGCCTGTGAATCCTAATGCCCAGCAGACAACAAAAACAGTGATGAACTGGCTTGCGCACCTGCCGAACCGAACGGAAAACAGAGTCCTTTCCGGAGCGTTCGGAGGTTACAGCCATGACACATTTTCTATGGCTGAGGCTGATAGAATCCGAAGCGCCACCGGGCAATCGCCTGCTATTTATGGCTGCGATTATGCCAGAGGATGGCTTGAAACAGCAAATATTGAAGATTCAATAGATGTAAGCTGCAACGGCGATTTAATGTCGTATTGGAAAAATGGCGGAATTCCGCAAATCAGTTTGCACCTGGCGAACCCTGCTTTTCAGTCAGGGCATTTTAAAACACCGATTACAAATGATCAGTATAAAAAAATACTAGATTCTTCAACAGTAGAAGGAAAGCGGCTAAATGCCATGCTCAGCAAAATTGCTGACGGACTTCAAGAGTTGGAGAACCAAGGTGTGCCTGTTCTGTTCAGGCCGCTGCATGAAATGAACGGCGAATGGTTTTGGTGGGGACTCACATCATATAACCAAAAGGATAATGAAAGAATCTCTCTATATAAACAGCTCTACAAGAAAATCTATCATTATATGACCGACACAAGAGGACTTGATCATTTGATTTGGGTTTACTCTCCCGACGCCAACCGAGATTTTAAAACTGATTTTTACCCGGGCGCGTCTTACGTGGATATTGTCGGATTAGATGCGTATTTTCAAGATGCCTACTCGATCAATGGATACGATCAGCTAACAGCGCTTAATAAACCATTTGCTTTTACAGAAGTCGGCCCGCAAACAGCAAACGGCAGCTTCGATTACAGCCTGTTCATCAATGCAATAAAACAAAAATATCCTAAAACCATTTACTTTCTGGCATGGAATGATGAATGGAGCGCAGCAGTAAACAAGGGTGCTTCAGCTTTATATCATGACAGCTGGACACTCAACAAGGGAGAAATATGGAATGGTGATTCTTTAACGCCAATCGTTGAGTGAATCCGTAATGTCACAATTAAGAAGGTGCTCAAGAAGTTTCTTGAGCACCTTCCCACTGGATTAAGCATTCATATCGCCTAACCCAGGACTGTGTTCATTTGGTATTTCAGGAAGCACTGGTACGGGAAACCCTGCCGGAGGATCTATTACTTGTAACTCTCCGCCATTTCGGCTTGGAGATTTCCCTTGATAGATTTCACTGATTCTCGTTTCATCCAACCTAAAGTTAAAATGTGTATTATGGTAGCCTAATTCGACATACTTTCTGCACTCAGGATATTTATTAATGTCATAATTCGGCACAGGGAGCAGCTTCGCCCATTCAACGCCCAATGTCTCGAGCGCTTTCGCGAATGCATTCTGGTGAGCATTGTCGCGTACAATCAGAAAAGCAAGTGTTTCGCGGAACGTCTGATTAGAGCTCA
The DNA here is from genome assembly GCF_000009045.1 of Bacillus subtilis subsp. subtilis str. 168. Classification (GTDB taxonomy): domain Bacteria; phylum Bacillota; class Bacilli; order Bacillales; family Bacillaceae; genus Bacillus; species Bacillus subtilis. The sequence goes on from NC_000964.3 coordinate 634,288, forward strand.
TTTCATAAATTCTTGTTTTTTGCAGCACACCTGTCGACTCAAGAAGCAGGTTATCCAGCAGGTCAGTAATTAAGTTTCCGTGGTTATACACCCACGACCCGTTCCACGGATTGCCCCCTGCATCAACAGGAAGGGAACTTTGCGCTCCAATAATATAATGATGAGGATTAGCATGTTTAACCGCTTCATCAAGTGGCGCTTGATCTGTACCTTGACTGCCGACACCTTCACCGCCTGATTCATCTAATAAAGCATTGATTGTGTTTTGAACCAGTTCAACGTGGGCAATCTCCTCTAAAAAAATGCCGCGAAGCAGATCGCGGTACTGTTTCTGCTTTCCTCTGAAATTAGAGCTTTGGAAAAAAACTGCATCATTGTACGCATTTCTCCGTAATGACCGCCTAATATCTCCTGCAGGACCTTAGCAGCTGCCGGGTCTGGCTTGTCCGGTTTAATGATATTAATCAGTTCCTCTTTGTAGTAATACATAACACGCCTCATTTCTTCTTAAGAGATTTTCTTATATTATTTGTAAGATGAGATAAAATATATACATGATAAGCATGGGAAGGCGTGAAAGAAGAAAATAAAAAAATACAGGAAAAGTGTTGACCAAATAAAACAGGCATGGTATATTATTAAACGTCGCTGATGAACAGCGTGAAACAAAACAGAAAAACAAAAAAGTTTTCCTAAGGTGTTTACAAGATTTTAAAAATGTGTATAATAAGAAAAGTCGAATTGAAAAAGATTCGAAAAAACATTAAAAAACTTCTTGACTTCAACATCAAATGATAGTATGATAGTTAAGTCGCTCAATAAGCGCCCGTAGCTCAATTGGATAGAGCGTTTGACTACGGATCAAAAGGTTAGGGGTTCGACTCCTCTCGGGCGCGCCATATAAGATACCACGCGGGTGTAGTTTAGTGGTAAAACCTCAGCCTTCCAAGCTGATGTCGTGAGTTCGATTCTCATCACCCGCTCCATTATTGAATGATCTTTGAAAACTAAACAAGACAAAACGTACCTGTTAATTCAGTTTTTGAAAATCGCACAGCGATGTGCGTAGTCAGTCAAACTAGGGCCTGCACGATGCAGGTCACACAGGTGTCACCGCGGGATGCGGTGGACTTAACCTGTGATCCATTTATCGGAGAGTTTGATCCTGGCTCAGGACGAACGCTGGCGGCGTGCCTAATACATGCAAGTCGAGCGAACAGATGGGAGCTTGCTCCCTGATGTTAGCGGCGGACGGGTGAGTAACACGTGGGTAACCTGCCTGTAAGACTGGGATAACTCCGGGAAACCGGGGCTAATACCGGATGGTTGTTTGAACCGCATGGTTCAAACATAAAAGGTGGCTTCGGCTACCACTTACAGATGGACCCGCGGCGCATTAGCTAGTTGGTGAGGTAATGGCTCACCAAGGCAACGATGCGTAGCCGACCTGAGAGGGTGATCGGCCACACTGGGACTGAGACACGGCCCAGACTCCTACGGGAGGCAGCAGTAGGGAATCTTCCGCAATGGACGAAAGTCTGACGGAGCAACGCCGCGTGAGTGATGAAGGTTTTCGGATCGTAAAGCTCTGTTGTTAGGGAAGAACAAGTACCGTTCGAATAGGGCGGTACCTTGACGGTACCTAACCAGAAAGCCACGGCTAACTACGTGCCAGCAGCCGCGGTAATACGTAGGTGGCAAGCGTTGTCCGGAATTATTGGGCGTAAAGGGCTCGCAGGCGGTTTCTTAAGTCTGATGTGAAAGCCCCCGGCTCAACCGGGGAGGGTCATTGGAAACTGGGAAACTTGAGTGCAGAAGAGGAGAGTGGAATTCCACGTGTAGCGGTGAAATGCGTAGAGATGTGGAGGAACACCAGTGGCGAAGGCGACTCTCTGGTCTGTAACTGACGCTGAGGAGCGAAAGCGTGGGGAGCGAACAGGATTAGATACCCTGGTAGTCCACGCCGTAAACGATGAGTGCTAAGTGTTAGGGGGTTTCCGCCCCTTAGTGCTGCAGCTAACGCATTAAGCACTCCGCCTGGGGAGTACGGTCGCAAGACTGAAACTCAAAGGAATTGACGGGGGCCCGCACAAGCGGTGGAGCATGTGGTTTAATTCGAAGCAACGCGAAGAACCTTACCAGGTCTTGACATCCTCTGACAATCCTAGAGATAGGACGTCCCCTTCGGGGGCAGAGTGACAGGTGGTGCATGGTTGTCGTCAGCTCGTGTCGTGAGATGTTGGGTTAAGTCCCGCAACGAGCGCAACCCTTGATCTTAGTTGCCAGCATTCAGTTGGGCACTCTAAGGTGACTGCCGGTGACAAACCGGAGGAAGGTGGGGATGACGTCAAATCATCATGCCCCTTATGACCTGGGCTACACACGTGCTACAATGGACAGAACAAAGGGCAGCGAAACCGCGAGGTTAAGCCAATCCCACAAATCTGTTCTCAGTTCGGATCGCAGTCTGCAACTCGACTGCGTGAAGCTGGAATCGCTAGTAATCGCGGATCAGCATGCCGCGGTGAATACGTTCCCGGGCCTTGTACACACCGCCCGTCACACCACGAGAGTTTGTAACACCCGAAGTCGGTGAGGTAACCTTTTAGGAGCCAGCCGCCGAAGGTGGGACAGATGATTGGGGTGAAGTCGTAACAAGGTAGCCGTATCGGAAGGTGCGGCTGGATCACCTCCTTTCTAAGGATATTATACGGAATATAAGACCTTGGGTCTTATAAACAGAACGTTCCCTGTCTTGTTTAGTTTTGAAGGATCATTCCTTCGAAACGTGTTCTTTGAAAACTAGATAACAGTAGACATCACATTCAATTAGTAATACAAGATATCACATAGTGATTCTTTTTAACGGTTAAGTTAGAAAGGGCGCACGGTGGATGCCTTGGCACTAGGAGCCGATGAAGGACGGGACGAACACCGATATGCTTCGGGGAGCTGTAAGCAAGCTTTGATCCGGAGATTTCCGAATGGGGAAACCCACCACTCGTAATGGAGTGGTATCCATATCTGAATTCATAGGATATGAGAAGGCAGACCCGGGGAACTGAAACATCTAAGTACCCGGAGGAAGAGAAAGCAAATGCGATTCCCTGAGTAGCGGCGAGCGAAACGGGATTAGCCCAAACCAAGAGGCTTGCCTCTTGGGGTTGTAGGACACTCTGTACGGAGTTACAAAGGAACGAGGTAGATGAAGAG